>CAZVYV010000050.1:2592-13553 GCA_964630985.1 uncultured Occallatibacter sp. | reverse complement strand
GAGCAGCCCGAGCGAGACCTGGACGTTCCCACATTTCTGCGCCGGCATAAGTTCTAAAGATCCATCGAATCAACGGCTCACGTCGCAGGGTGTTATCGGGAAAGGTTCCAAATCGGGCGAGAAAAGGCTATAGTTAAGACAACGCCCCGAAAGTTGTATGGGTTGTGATGTCCGATCGCGGGACACTACTGACTCCAGGGTTATTCCTGGCATTCGGAAAGACCTGGTCGGCGGCAGATCTAACGGTCTGCGCAGGTGAGTTGTCGCACTCGCGTGGTGCCGGGCCAGCAGCAGAGAAGAAGTGGCATCACGGGTAGATCGTTCGAAGTGCGGCGCCTACTGGCGAACGCGCGGCACGCGATCCGAAATTTGAAGGGTTGTTGACCGGATGAAGCAGTTCCGCATTGGGCCTATACATATTGTCTTTTTATTGTTCGGCATCGGCGCCATCAGCGCTGCGGCGTTGGACGCTCCGCAAACTTTGCACCACAGCAGAACCAGAACCATGTCGCATTTGACTGCGACGCATCATGCGATTGTGCACACGGCCACCACGACTGCATTGGCCACGCATACTTCAACTCTTCATCGCAGATACACAGGCCGTTCGAGGGTCCACGTCGCCGCAAGAACGACAACCGCCAACCGCTTTACTGCCACTGCAGGCGCGCATGTGCGCAACGCCTCTTACCACCGCCGCCATCATTACTACGAGCGCTTCACGGCCAGCTCCTTTGTTCAAGGTGAGGTTGGCGCGGACGACATCACGACAGGCGAAGATCCGATCGTGCGCCAGGCGGCCATCGATGCGCTTGGCGACATGAACGGCACGGCGGTGGTGATCAATCCCGCCAATGGCCGCATCCTTGCCATGGTCAACCAGAAGCTTGCGCTCTCGCCGGGCGCCGAGCCTTGCTCCACCATCAAGCTCACGGTGGCGCTCGCTGCTCTTTCCGAGTCGCTGGTCACCAGCGACACCATGGTGCAGCTCTCCGGCTTCCGCATGAACATGACGCAGGCGTTGGCGAAGAGCAACAATCTTTATTTTGAGGAACTCGGCCGCGAACTCGGCTTTGAGCGCGTGCGCCACTACGCCACGCAGTTCGGCCTGGGCGAGCTCGCCGGCTACAACATTCCTGATGAGCAGTTGGGCGTGTATCCCGATCAACCGATACCAGATTCCGAAGGCGGCGTAGCCCGCATGTGCAGCTTCGGGCAGGGAGTTTCGCTCACCCCACTGCAGTTGGGCGCGTTTGTTGCTGCTATCGCCAACGGTGGAACGCTCTACTATCTGCAGCACCCCACCACGCCGGAAGACATTGCTTCGTTTCAGCCCCGGGTCAAGCGCACCCTCGATATCGCGCATTACCTTCCGGACCTTGAAGACGGCATGGCTGGAGCCGTGGAGTATGGAACCGCGCGCCGCCTGCGCGCAAACTTCCGCGAGCTGCCCATCTTTGGAAAAACCGGGACTTGCTCAAACGATGGAACGCGTTTCGGCTGGTTCGCAGCTTATTCCGAGTCGCCTCAGGGAGGCCTCGTCACCGTTTTCTTCCTTGAGGGCGGCAGGGCCACATTTGGACCGCGCGCTGCCGAGTTGACCGGCGCGTTTTACGCCAACCTCTGGGACCACGACTACTTCGGAGAGAAGAATCAGGAAGCGATCTCCGCGCCCGGCGAAGTACCGGCGTCGGCGACCATGTCTGGAACGCCGGCAGTGAGCGATTCCGCCGCTCCCAGGCAATAACGCCGCAGCCTTCGCAAATTCAGATTGCGATCAAGCCGCCCTCGGGCGGCTTTTTTTGCGCCCACTTTGGCCCTCGGATTTATTCTGTCCAAAGCATGAAAACCGTTAACTGGGTTGTTGCCGGCATTGGCGACATTGCGCGCAAGCGCGTCATTCCCGCCATCCAATCCGAGCCGCGCAGCCGACTCGTAGGCTTCGTCACGGGCGACGCGGCGAAAATTGCAGCGTATCCCGGCACGCGCGCATGGTCCAGCGTCGAAGAAGCCGCCGCTGACCCTGCTGTCGATGCCGTTTACATTGCGTTGCCCGTTGCTCTTCATGCCAGGGCCGCGATCACCGCTCTCCGCGCGGGCAAGCACGTGCTCTGCGAGAAACCTATGGCCATGAATTTTGCCGAAGCCGAGCGCATGGTCGCCGAGGGCCGCGTTTCAGGTCGCCTCTTTGGCGTCTCCTATTACCGCAGGCTCTATCCGAAGCTCGTCCGTACCAAACAACTCATCGCCGAAGGCGCCATCGGACGGCCGCTTCTCGCCGAAGCCAACTGCCACAGCTGGCTTGAGATTGCCGGTCGCGAATGGCTCGCCGATCCCGCTCTTTCCGGCGGAGGCCCGCTTTACGACATCGCCTCTCATCGTATTGACGCCATGAACTTCCTCTTCGGTAAGCCGGAGCGCGCCAGCGGGCTGCTTTCGAACGCCGTCCACCGTATCGCCGTAGAAGATTCCGCGACCGTGCTCATGCAGTTTTCCGGCGGCATCCACGCGGTCATCGACGTGCGCTGGAACTCGCGCGCGGCCCGCGATCAATTCCGCATCATCGGCGAAAACGGCGAGATCGACCTCGATCCCCTCAACGCGCCGGAACTCCGCGTGGCCGGCCGCACGGAGCTGCTGCCTCCGCACGCCAACCTCCACTTCCCCATCGTTGAAAACTTCGTCGAAACCGTACTGGCCAACGACCCGGCTCGCCTGGCCTGCCCCGCCGAGCAGGCCGCATGGGTCGACTGGACCATCGAACAGGTGGTTTCGGCAAATGCCGGCCCCCCCTGACCCTCCGTCCGCAATTTTTTTGATTCTTCTGAAACGAACTTCGATTAGATTCATCTCATGGGGGTAAGGCCGTTTCCTTCCCCGCATTCACGCCGCGGAGCCGGGCGGTTCGATTCCCCAACTTGTCTTAGTATTGGATAGATTCATGGCGCTGCCGACCGACATTCTGTTGTTATACGGCTACCTGCTCATCTTTGCCTGGGTGCTGATTGAGCAGCTCGGCATTCCCTTGCCCTCGGTGCCGATTCTGCTGGCCGCCGGAGCGCTTTCCGCCCAAAGGCAGATTAGTTTCCCCCTGGCCTTTGCCGTGGCCGTATCTGCATCGCTCACCGCCGACAGCGTTTGGTTCTTTGTCGGGCGTCGCCAGGGCCATCGCGTGCTGCGCCTGCTCTGCAAGCTCTCTCTTGAGCCGACAACCTGCGTTCGCCGCACGCAGGATTCCTTTGGGCGCCGCGGCGGCACCATGCTGATGTTTGCCAAGTTTGTTCCGGGCCTGTCGACGCTGGCGCCGCCCGTTGCCGGGCAGAATGGCATGAGCTTTGGCGCGTTTCTGCTTTATGACGGCATCGGCTCCGCGTTCTGGGTTGGCGTCATCATGGCCTGCGGCCGTTTCTTCGGCGACCTGCTCAAGCGCAATCCCGGCGTGCTGGACTGGGTCGGCCGCTTCTCCGGCGCGTTGCTGATTCTGGGTGTCGTGGCGTTTTTTGTTGGGCGCCTGGTTCGCCGCCGCATGGTTCTCAAGGATCTCGCCGCCTCTCGTCTTGAGCCTGAGGAGCTGAAGCAGCAGCTCGACGCGGGCGATCCGGTCTATATCATCGACCTTCGCCATCCCCTTGAGCTGGTGCCGGACCCGTTCACGTTGCCCGGCGCCATACACTTTTCGCCCGATGCACTCGCCACGCGCAGCGGTGAGATTCCGCGCGACCGTGACGTCGTTCTCTATTGCACCTGCCCCAGCGAGGCCACTTCAGCCAAGGTCGCAATGCAATTGCACAAGCTGGGGGTCGAGCGCGTCCGCCCTCTGCGCGGCGGCTTCGACGAATGGAAGCGCCTCGGATATCCCATGGACGCGATTCCGCCGTTTAAGACGCTCGTTCAAGCCATCGAGCCGGCCAGCTGACAGCTTACGCCAATGTCGCAATGACCGCAGCGACTCTGGATCCGATTGGCGATCCGATCCCGCTACACGGGTCAGGCCCCACGGCGGCGCTGTAGAATCCGTTGCCGCCCACCGTAATGTCGTTGAACGCCTTCTGATTCTTCCAGAGTGTTGGAGTCACAAAGCCGAGCTTGGTTCCGAATGCGGCAAACAGCCCGGCATAGAGCGGCGCCACCGCGCTCGTCCCTCCCACCACCGTTGCCGATCCGCGCACGAAGATGTTGTAGCCGGTGTTGGGGTCGGCATTCGCGCACACATCCGGCACCATTCGCCCGTTGCCATTTTGAGCATTGGCGGGGGCCGGCGGCGCGCCGATCTGAAAACTCTCGACGGGGAAAACGGTCGAGTATCCTCCCCCTGTTCCCTCGCCATCGGTCTCGCCGGGATTATCGTTCCAAACCGTCTCCTCGGTCGCCGTCTTCATCGTTCCGCCGCAGCCTACGGCGTGCGGGCACGACGACGGGCAATCCACATTGGCCGGCGTTGAGCCGCCATCGCTCGAGTCGTTGTCGCCTGAAGCGGCAAAGACCACCATGCCTCCGGCTACAGCGGCCTGCAACGTCGTCTCCATCTGCTGCGCTGCCGTCGTGCCCCAGTTCGCTTCGTCCGCGCCCCACGAGATGGAGCACACGTCGCACCCGTCGGCCGCGGCTTTCTCAACGGCAGTGCCGATGTCCTGCGACCAGTAGACTCGAATGGTTGCGGCCTGGCCTGTGGCTGCGTAGTACGCCGCTCCAGAAACCTCGATATCGAGCGCGACCTCGTAGTCGTCGTCGCCCGCGGATCCGCTCTGGCCTGGAGTGTTCTCAGTGCCGTCCACTGAAACGTCGGTCACTGACGGCGTGGGCTGGCCGAGCGATTGGAAGAACGCGTCGATGTCCGACGCAACCCATCCGCCGCCCAGCTCAACAATTGCAATCACGCCGCCGCCGGGTTCACCGGAGGGCCAATTGTATGCGGCACAAAGATCGGGCAAGTTCCACGAGGTTGCAGCCGCGGCTCTCGGGTCCTTGGGCAGCTTGAAGTAGGGCCTGTTGCCGTATTTGTGCGAGCCGGCGTGGGCGCGGGAAGGGTTCATGGGGGACGGCTCCTTTGATCAAGACCAACGGTCAAGGCGAGAATCGCACAATTTGACGTAGGAGGCAAAAATCGCAACCCAATCCCCCGGCTCTGTCGCCCTCTGATCTCTGTTCTCTGATTCCTGCCGTACCATGGTTGAGGAACGGTCATCACCGTTCGGAGCGCGACTTTGGCCTACGACGATCTGCGCGAATGGATCAAGACCCTCGAAAAACACGGAGAGCTCAAGCGCATCCGCGAAGAAGTTTCGCCGGAGCTTGAAATTACCGAGATTACCGATCGGGTCTCGAAGGCGGGCGGTCCGGCGCTGCTCTTTGAAAACGCAAAAGGCCATCCCGGCCACAAGGTTCTCATCAATCAGTTCGGCTCGGAACGCCGCATGGCGCTCGCGTTGGGCGTTTCGAGTATTGACGAGATTGCCGATCGGATCAGCGGCTTGATGAACGTGAAGGCTCCTGAGGGTCTGTTCGACAAGTTGAAAATGCTGCCGCAGCTCAGCGCGCTCACCAGCGCATTTCCCAAAACCGTCAGTGCCAAAGACGCTCCGTGCAAGGAAGTGATCCGGCGCGAGAAGTTCGATCTCAACTATTTTCCGATTCTCAAGTGCTGGCCGTACGATGGCGGTCGATTCATCACGCTGCCATGCGTGCACACGCGCGATCCGCGAACGGGCAAGCGCAACATCGGCATGTATCGCATGCAGGTCTACGACGGACAGACGACAGGCATGCACTGGCAACGTCAGAAAGTTGCAGCCGAGCATTATCGCGAGGCGCTGCGTAATGCAGCCGAAGTCGGAGCCGACCCGGCTCTCGACCCGAAAGGTGCCCGCGTGGCGATGATGGCCGAAACAGCGGGAGGCGCAGTCAGCATCCCTGACGGCCCTCTGGCAGGCACGCCGCATGTTTCACTCGGAAAATTAAGAGGCTCAAGGCTCGAAGTGGCCGTGTCCATCGGCACCGATCCCGCGACGACCTTCGCCGCCATCGTCCCGGCGCCGCCCGAAGTTGAGGAGTTTCTGATTGCAGGATTCCTGCGCGGCAAGCCCGTTGAAATCGTCAAGTGCGAAACCGTCGACCTTGAAGTGCCGGCCAACGCAGAAATTGTTCTCGAAGGTTACGTGGAGTTGGGCGAGCTGCGTCCGGAAGGCCCCTTCGGCGACCACACCGGCTTCTACACGCTTGAGGACGAGTATCCGGTCTTCCATCTCACGTGCGTCACCCATCGCAAGGACCCGATCTATGCCGCGACCATTGTCGGCAAGCCGCCAATGGAAGACGCATGGATGGGCAAGGCCGTCGAGCGTATCTTTCTGCCCGCGATGAAGATGACCATTCCCGAGCTGGTCGACATTCATCTTCCAGTCGAGGCCGTCTTCCACAACCTGATGATCGTATCGATCCGGAAGAGCTATCCCGGCCACGCGCGCAAGGTGATGAGCGCCATCTGGTCGCTCGGCCAGGCCATGTTCACCAAGTGCATCATTGTTGTCGACGAGGACTGCGACGTGCAGAATATCGGCGAGGTCGTGTTGCGCGTGGCCAACAACATCGATCCCGAGCGCGACATTCAGTTCACCCTCGGCCCGGTGGATTCGCTCGATCACGCGAGCCGCCTGCCCAACTACGGATCGAAAATGGGCATTGACGCCACGCGCAAGTGGAAGGCCGAGGGATTCAACCGCCCGTGGCCGGCAATGATCGAGATGGACCGCACGACGAAGGCCAAGGTCGACGCGATGTGGGAGAAGCTGGGGCTGTGACGCGTCAGGCGCGTTGCGATGGCTCCTTGGAAATCAAAACCGACGAGGAAAAATCTGCATGGATCCATCGCAAATCGATACCCTGATTCTCTCTGAAGCTGGGGAACGATGGATGAAGGTCGCCAAGATGATTGGCAAAATTGTCGGGGCTCTTGGGCATGACTTACCGTTCGGGGATGAGGGCTGCGAGATAGTTTCTCGGCGCATTGAAGCTCTTGTCCGTGACGGCCGCTTGGCAGCGCAGGGCGACACAAGGAATTGGCGCTTTAGCGAGATTCGTCTGAGAGCAAAGTGACAAACCGCCACATTCGGCAGTGCAACACCCTGCGTGCGATACTAAAAGATGACGAACCCCACACCAACACCCATCCTCACTGAGCGCTTCACCCACGCCGTCGACTACGCGCGCCAGCTCCACACCGAAACCCGCAAGGGAACCAGAATTCCTTACATGGCCCACTTGTTCGGAGTGGCCTCGCTGGTCATGAGTGAAGCCGGCCGTGAGGTTCCCGTCACCGAAGACATGATCATCGCCGCCATCCTGCACGACACGGTGGAAGACCACGGCGGCCGGCGCACGCTCGACGAGGTGAGACAGAAATTCGGCCCCGAAGTCGCGCGCATGGTTGAAGGCCTCTCCGATACGCTCGCCGAGGATCACGACAAAAAAGAAGGCTGGGAAGAGCGCAAGAAAGCGTATCTTACGCGCCTCAGCACGGAACCCAAAGACGTGCTGGTCATTTCGGTCGCCGACAAGCTTTACAACGCAAAATCCATCCTGGACGATCTGAAGGAGATCGGCCCCGCCGTCTGGGACCGCTTCAAGCGCGGACCAAAGGACCAGCTCTGGTACTTTCATGCGCTGCTCGGGATATTTCAAGCGCGCCTGCACAGCCGCATGGTGGGCGAACTGAAATGCGTCGTGGATGAGATCGCCAATCTCGTTACAACCGGGTGGCCCGGAGAACAGGCCTAGCCGGAACCGCGCGAAAGCTGAACCAGCTTCGGCAAGAAGGCGCGCAACCTGAGCGTTCCAACGGCCCTCCTCGCCTGTGCTACGCTTCCTTTGTGCATCGCCTGCGCAACCCTCAGATCTTCCGCGTGCTCTGCGCCTTCGGCTTTTTCGCCGTAGCTGCCGCAAGCGCGCAACAACCTCCCTCCGGACAAAAGACAATCCAGGACAAAGCCGAATACGCGGCCTATACGGACGCCACGAACACGCAAGATGCGACCTCGCGCGCTGAAGCTCTTGAGGCCTTCGTTCAGCAATATCCAAAGAGCGTAGTCCTGACGGATGCGCTCGAGGGGGAGATGGCGGCGTGGCAGGCGGCCGGCGACTCGAAACAGGTGATGAAGGTGGCCAAGCGCCTGCTCGCAGCCGACCAGGGCAATATTCGCGCGCTCGGAATTGTGGTCGCGCTCGACCGCGTGAACGCGGCCTTAGGGGACAATGCGGCCTTGAATGAGATGTGCCAGTACGCGTCGGGCGGAATGCTCGCCGTCCCCATGTGGCGACAGCCCGCGAACATGTCGGCCGCTGATTACAATTCGCTGAGCAGGCTCCTGAGCGATATTTTCATCGGTGCGGAAGGCTACTGCGCGGTCCAGGAGAAGAACTACTCGCAGGCGAAGAATTGGCTCCAGCGCGCCTTGAAGATCGATCCCACCAATGTGCAGGACACTTACCAACTGGCCGTCGCGGACCTCGAGTCCACGCCCATCGATGGCGATGGCTTCTGGTACTGCGCGCGCGGTATTCACTTGGCCGGGAGCGCCGCCATTCCGCAGGATGCGGGCGGCATGACGGCGTATTGCAAGGCCAAATATACGAAGTTTCACGGCGGCGACGATGGCTGGGATGCTTTGTTCGCGAGCGTTGCGGAAGAAGACGCGCCACCGCCAGACTTTTCGGCGAAGATCAAGCCCGCGCCCGCCGCGCAAAAGTAGCTTTTACCCACAGTCATGCTTCCTGACGGATTCGCTTGCTTCTTCCCCCAGCCGCTTTCTTCTATTCCCTATTCCCTATTCCCTGTCTTCCCGGTCCCTATCCTTCTGCTATATCTAAATTTATGCAGGTTCACCTCCCCAGGCGCCTCATCGTTCTTGCCGCGGCGCTGGCCTTTGCAGCTCCTCTCGGCGCGCAGCAAACCTCGGGCACATTCCGCTGGATCGACTTTCACGATCCAAAAGATCAAAACATCGTTGCCTGGATCACGCGCTCGCTCACCGTGGAGAAATGGACAGCGATCCGCGAAATCGGCGTGGTCTACGATGCGGCGCTCGTGGTCACCGCCGATCGCCCCGGGCCACAATCCACGCCCGGCGACGACAGTTTTACCGTCTGGAACGTTTCACTCACCAGCCACGTCGTGGCTCCCCTGATCTCCGGCGTCAACCTGCGCTGGTTCGATTGGCAGCATTTTCGAGCGGATGCGCCCGAAGAGATGACCGTTCTCTACGACAACTGTCACGATTGCGCAGCCAGCACGTACTTTACGGCTCTTTATTACGACATTGCGCACCACATGTTTGCAGTACGATGGATGCGCGGTGGCCAAGGTGTGCTGGTCTGGAATGCGACCGGGCCGAGCGCCGCGAGCGGCATCGACTGGACGCAGGTCTACGCAGTGATGGCTGAACCCGACGGCCACGCTTTTCTCTGCACGTGGAACCACTTCGAATACGGCAAGCTCAAGCCACCCAGCAACACGCTCTTTCGCTATGACGTGGATCCGCAAACTGGAATGGAGCGGACCTACGAACTCACGCGCGACGAAGCCGATGCGATGGAACTGCGTCTCTGCCGTGGGCAAAATACCGTGCAGGGCCTGGAGCGCGGGCAAGACTCCCAGGTCTGCCAGCAAATGCTGAATGAGCAACCGCAACGCCGGCCCGTAACCACTCCGCCGGCCAACAATCGCGGCAAGTCCGCGCCGCCCGCCGCGCATCATTGAGGCGAACTTCAAAGTGGTTTCAGCCAGCCCTCATTTGATGGTCAATAGAGAGCAGTATTGCCTCGCGCGCACCCCATAGCATTCAAGCTGGATGGGGGTAAAATGAGGCACCTTCTAAGACTTGCACGATATTCCCTGCTTCCCCTTGCGATTGCGGTTTCGACAGCCGGTTGCCACAAAGATCCCGCTCTTGTTCAGGCAGATAACCAGCAGGCGGGCCCGCAGGACCCGGGTTCTGATCCGGCGGCGGCCAACCTTCCCCCCGCTCCAGACAACTCAGGCACTCCGGCGCCCACACCCAGCAATCAGGAGGGCCCGCAGGCGCCCGACCAATCTTCCTATGATCCCGGCTACGGAGAGCAACCGGAATACACCGCGGACCAGCCGCCTCCGCCTTTGCCCGACTACGATCAGCCGCAGGATACTGGCGACGACTATATCTGGACGCCTGGCTACTGGGCCTGGTCTCCAGACGGCTATTACTGGGTGCCCGGCGCATGGGTTGAGGCACCTTACGAGGGCGCACTATGGACCCCCGGCTACTGGGGCTACTGGAATAACTCCTACGGATATTACCCCGGCTATTGGGGCCAGTACATCGGCTTCTATGGCGGCGTCGATTACGGCTACGGCTACACGGGCTACGGCTATCAGGGCGGTTATTGGGGCGGAGGCCACTTCAACTACAACCGCTCAGTCAACAACGTCAACGTGAGCATTGTGCACAACGTGTATAACCGCACGGTCGTAGTGTATACGAGCAACAACCATGTGAGCTACAACGGCGGAACGGGTGGCCTCCATGTTCCGGCGCGACCCGCCGAGCGGGTAGCGATGAATCAGCCGCACACGCCGCCCATGAGGGCTCAATTACAGAATCAGCATACCGCCAGCACAAATCGTGCCCAGTTTGCCAGCGCGAATCATGGTCGACCGGCCAATGTGGCCGTCAACCAACCTCTCGCGGCCGATCATAACGTGCAAGCTCCGCCGGCGTTGCGGGCGACCAACCGGGCTGTCGATCAACAGCAGCAACACCCGGCAGCTCCTCAGCCAGAACAACGCCAAACAACTCCACAGCCGCCGCAGCGCCAAGCGGGTCAGCAACCGCCGCGCGGTGCGGCTCCACAACCGGACCAACGCCAGGAGCCGCCGCAACGCCAAACAACTCCACAGCCGCCGCAGCGCCAAGCGGGTCAGCAACCGCCGC
>CAZVYV010000050.1:0-2492 GCA_964630985.1 uncultured Occallatibacter sp. | reverse complement strand
GCGGTGCGGTTCCGCAACCAGAGTCGCGGCAGACCAATCCGCAGCCGCCGCAGCGCCCGGCAGCCCCACAACCAGAACAACGTCATGCGGCTCCGCAACCGGAATCGCGACAGCCAAGTCAGCCGCCGCAGCGCCCGGCAGCTCCGCAACCTGAACAACGTCCGGCACCGCCGCAACGGCAAGCAACTCCGCAACCCGAACAGCGCCCGGCACCGCCGCAACGGCAAGAAGCTCCACAGCCGCAGAACCACAAGCCGAATCCGCCAGACAAGGACGACCACCCCAAACCGTAGCGTTTCTCAAGGCATCCGCGGGAGATTCCGCGGATGGCGCCCCGGCGGATGCCGTCACGCTGATGCCAGCGAAAAACCGCGGCCACTCGTTGCCGCCCGTTGCCCGCCACTAATTGCTCCAAGGCGGGTTCTTTCATCCATGGGAGATAGCCGATGGTCATAGCGGCGCGTTAGACTGAGTGACCACGGGCTCCGTCCTATTCACTGGAGGGTAAGATGAACCGAATTCCTCGATTTGCCATTGCGATGTCGATAGCCGTTGTGGCCGCTCTCTGCTTCTCCGTCTGCCGCTTCGGGAACGTATCCCCCACTCCATCAGCTTTTGCCGCTGTCGCGGCCGCGCAAGACCAGGCTCCGCCACCGGACCAGGGCCAGCCCGATCAAAATCCGGCAGATCAAGGGCCCGACCCTGCCGCAGGAAACATGGCTCCCAGCGGGCCGTCCTACACCACGGAAGCTCCGCCGCCACCCGATCAATCAGCAGATCAGCCGGGACAGGCTCCCGATGATTCAGGCGGCTACGCTGAGATGCCGACACAACAGGCAACTGAAGCGCCGCCTCCGCTTCCTGACTACGATCAACCTCTCGATCCAGGCGATGGATATATCTGGACTCCGGGTTATTGGGCTTGGGGTGCGGGCGGCTACTACTGGGTACCGGGTGCGTGGGTCGAGCCGCCTTACGTTGGCGGGCTGTGGACTCCCGGCTATTGGGGCTTTTACGGCGGCCGTTATCTCTTCTATCCCGGCCACTGGGGCCTGCACATCGGCTTCTATGGCGGCATCAACTATGGCTTTGGCTATATTGGCCTAGGCTACGAAGGCGGCTACTGGAACGGCGGCCACTTCTTCTATAACCGCGTGTACAACAACATCAACGTGCGCGTGGTCCACAACACGTATAACTATCGCGCCGCCAATCGCGGCTCCTACGGTGGCGGAAACAACAACAACCACAACTACAACAACAATCCTCGCCCGAGTTACCGCGGCGGGTCGGGAGTACAGACCCGGCCTCAGCCATCGGAGGGTGCGGCGGCACATGAGCCAACGGCTCCGCGCATGAACACGCAAGTGCAACATGAGCAGAGCTACGGCGGAGTTCGCGGGCAATACGCATCCCAGAATCATGGGCGGCCTGCCACTCCGGCCGTTAGCCGGCCCATCCCCGCAGACCACAGCTCGAGACAGGCGCCGGCCAGTCACGGCGGCGGATCGCAGGGCGGCGGGCACCATCGCTAAACCCGCGGGGCCCCTAATCATCGATCGCATCGCGCACCTCAGGCCGTAAAACTCCTCAGGTGCGCGAGCGTTGCGATCACTTGCGGTCACAGTTCGCAAACGGGCTTGCAAGGCGCCAAGCTGCCGGAACTTCATTTCAGATACATCAATTCGGTTTAGTAGGGAATCCGGGCGCGTTCTCAATAATCCAGTGGGTGAGGGAGTCAGAGCGAGCGGCACTCTGCCTGCGCCCCTCGAGCATCTGAACGTTTCATGAAAGGGCAATTCCCTTGAAAGTAATTGAAAATAAATATGGTAGGCACGATTGGATTCGAACCAACGACCTCTTCCGTGTCAAGGAAGCGCTCTAACCAACTGAGCTACGCGCCTATTGGGCAACAGGGTACAGTTTATCAGCTTCGCTATAGCACGAAAAGACATGCGGCCGAGCATCATGATTGAGGTAGAAACCTTCAGGACGCGGGTCGAGGTTGTCCATCCGCCTCAGTCTGCTGTCTTCACGTCGATCGCCACCAGATTGCGCACCCAGCGCGCCGGGCGCTTTTCGCCCGTCGCGACCAGCTTCAGCGGCCCATCCGCGGCGATGGGCTTCCCATCCTCTGTATCGGCCACCATCACCGTTGCATCGTGCACATCGGGCGTGACTTCGCCAATCGCGTACACCACTTCGTAGCCGTCCGAACCGGAAGCCACAACGTAAAGCCGCAGTTGCTTCCCGCGTGGCTTGTCACTTACGCCCAGCGGAGTGAGCAAGGCAATGAGCGGAACGCCTGAGTAGGTCTCGTCGGCCTTGGTGTGCTCGTTGTGGACGGTGACATTAACATGCGGCAGCGCGGCCAGTGTCGCCGCAGTCCACGTGGCCGATTTGCCCTCAAAAGTGATTTGCAGCGGCCCAGCCGATGGCGCGGGCTTGTGCGCCTCATCCATCGGCGTCGTCGACGGCATGGCCGGCGACTG
>CAZVYV010000049.1:0-13629 GCA_964630985.1 uncultured Occallatibacter sp. | reverse complement strand
ATTTATTACATTATGGCAAAATTGATATATCTATATTGGGGGGGCAAAAAACTTTCAGAATATCCCTCTAAATTCTACGTATGCAATTCTTTCACTCTCTTTCCATAGTGCTTCATGGCGTATATACTCACTAAACCACCAATCATCACCTTCTAATGCATATACTTGTTTTCTTATTCCTTCTTCCACTCTAAATGATGGTTGGCATTGAAATTTTTTTGATTGCTTCAATTGATCTGTACATAATATCTCATGCGCTATTAAACGCCCACAATCTGATCCTATTCCTTTGTTTTTTGATCCCATAAAGATATTATTATAAACTTGTTGATTTTTTGACATGTATATTTATTATAATATAGTATATCGGCAAATCTTTAAATAGGTTATATGATAAAAAATGGCTTAAAGAAATACATGTATACTATATTATAATAAATATGAATAATAATATAAAACCGAAATCTCAATTTTGTCGTGCATGCAGTCAAGGTATATATGGATGTAATTGGCAAAGACACATTTCATCAAATATACATAAGAAGAATGTAAAGAAGAATATGTGCTTCATTTGCAAAAATCAATTTTCTTGTATGTGTCTAGTATGTGAATTAAAAGGAACATGTTATGATTGCCATGACCATGACCATAAAAGACAATAATTTAATTAATTAAAATAATATCATTAAGATATTATTTTATTTCAAATTTATTTCAAATTTTTTTACCATCCATATATTTCTTACATTTTAAAGATTTTCTATGTTTGGAAATATACATAAGATTTGTTTCTTTCCCACATTCACATTTAATAATAGTTTGTGCTCTTTTTTTATGATAATCTTTATGTGTGGCATAATATTTTTTATTATAATCTTTAAAATACAGTTTGTTTTCTTCATTATATTCTTTTCTAGTTCTATTTGGAATAACCTTATTGACACAATCCATAGTTCTAATATATTCTCCTTCTTTATTAGTTAATTCATCTTTAGAATTACAAGGAAATTTTATAATTAATTCAATTAAATAATTACCATGTTTTAAAACTTCGAATGACGATGTATATGACCCAGTTCCAGAATCATACATTTTTTTTTTATTAACATGTTGAGCTAATCTTAGAGATAATGAGTTAATAGTAGATCCTATATATATATCATTACTATTTAAACTGATGATACGATAAATTTTTCCATTAAGATACTTATTTTGTTCCATTTTATTATAATATAGTATATTGGTACGTCTTTAAATAGGTTATATGATAAAAAATGGCTTAAGAAAAAAATACGGTATTATTTTTATTTATCTTTAATTCTAGATAAAACTGTATATAGATATCTACCATCATTTTTTATATATTCTCCATCAAATATTCCAATATCCTTGTATGGAATAGAGAGACCTTGGGCTTTAAAAACTGTTATACAATATCCATGACCAAAATTATCTTTGAATAAATCTTTATTAATTGTATATTCTTTTTGATATTCATCTTTAATATATATATTATTATGATCATATCCAATGATAGAATAGTAACATGAATTATACACTCCAATACTTTTAAAAAGTTTATATTGTTTTTGATCTTTAAATTTTGAAAACAACATACCTTTATTTTTTACTTTTAATCCTTCAAATATATCAATCCAATCTTTTGTAATATAATCATTAACCATTTGACAAGTAACATTAAAAACTGCAATATTTTGTTTATTCATTCTGTTAAATCTTGATTCTTCATAATCTGTTAATTCATATGATAATTTTTTCATATTATCATAATCATCAACTGTATAATTATTTCTATAATTACTTTTCATTTCAAATTTTTGATTATATAATTTTAATATTTGATAAGAAGTCAATGGGGAATTATCAGAAGATTGATATCCTATAGGGTTCAGTTGTGTTGAATCTCCAAATGATAATAGTATTGTCTTTTTTGATATATTCTCATAAATATATTTATATTGAATATCATCAACTAGTCCGCATTCATCAATAATAATATAATCTAGATTTGCAAACTTCTTTTTCATATTTTGATTGCCAAATGTGAACCCCTGAAACACTTTAGATTTAAATCCGCCTAGATAATATGGTATCAATGTGCTATGTTTAGTTGCAATTACAATATAATTTTTATCTTTAATTTTGGGTAATATTTTATTAATAATGTAGTGCGTCTTTCCTGCTCCAGCCAAACAATCAATCAATGATGATTTACTCAATAATAAATCTAAATCCAATTCATCATAAGTTTTTATAGGTAACATAATTTTATTACTCTTATTATTAAATATACAATTATATTCTGATAATTTTGCTTCTTCATATTTCCATCCCGATAATTCAGTGTTTGTATCACACTTAAAATTTATTTTACTAATATATTGAATTGCATCTATTTTAATGGCCCTAAACTGTACATTGGGATCAATTTTTACGATACTTTGCATTTTTTCATAAATTGTATTAATTGCATTATCAATAATAAAATGAGATATTGGTCTATAATTTAATTTATATTTTAATGTAGGTTCAAATATTTTTTTGATTGCATACATACCATTATCTAACATTACAAAATCTGTATATTGTTTTTTGTATCTTGTTAATACTTCTGGATTAGGCAAATCTGAATCTAATTCGGATATATATGTTTCTTCTACATCATCACATAATAATGTTTGTATTTCATTCATACTATTAGTAATAGATTCATAGAATTCACAATGTTTAAATTGATCAACCATGCATTTTCCACAAAATATATTAAATATTATTTTTGACAGATCGGGATTTATTTTAAAACTATCATTAATAATTTTTGAAAATGGATTCTTAATTAAATATGGTTTGACATAATGGGATATTTCAATATTATCCAATAGATTTTTTATTCTATGACCCGAACACCATCCGACAGATAACATATTAAAATAATTTTTTTTTACTTTTGATATATAATAAAAATTATTAATGTCAAATTTATTATCATATATTGTCACATGATTCTTTGATGTTATTCTTGGTAAATATTCTAGTTGACATAATGAGTAGCTGTGTGACTTATTTTTATCTAAAGATTTTATGTCAATGTCATTAATATTAGGATTATTAAAATAACAAGGTTTAGGAGTGTCAAGAAAATTATTATATGATGATTCCAATTTTTTATCTTTGGCAATAATTTGTAATGGTGTATCAATTGAAAAATCATATGTCAATGGTGTAAATATTCTTTGTTTTTTGAATAGTTCATAAGAATCAAATACATTTTTATCATTAATATACAATATATCATCAATTAATACTTTTGTAAAAACGTATGTTATATCATGATCCTCTAATCTTTTTTTATTTATTGAATATTTTTGAATCTTATGATGTATTATCATTTCTGATACAAAATGTGATAGATCCTCAATATATTTAATCTCTTTGATGTGAATTTTATTAGTACAATGTTTTTTAAGATTTGTTATTTCAGATAGAGAGACCGGATATATATGTTCATTAGATGCAATAAATCTAAATATTTTTTCTTTTGATTTACCAGTGAATTTTTCATGTATCTTTAAATTTTGTTTATAACATTTAAATGATATTTCAGATTCTTTTAAGAATGTTAATAATTCATGTAACTTCCATTCTTTTAATACGTCAATATTTTTAATTTTCTTAATAAAACCTCTAACATGTCGATAATTTTGGGTAAGATAATGATTAACACAATTAATATTAATGTTGTCATAATTTGAATCTATATTTAATGGTAATTTATTAAATTGAATTTTTTTTACTTTCATTTCATTAATTGCACTTTGAAATTCATTATTTCGATCTTGTGTGTAAAATATATGACATTCTACATCATGTATATATGGATCTGGTTCTTGAATTAGAAAATCATAAGGGAATCCCCAAGTTGCAAAATACGCCTCAATTAAATCAGCAATAGTAAATAATATTTGAGAATATGTAATATTAATAGATCTATTGGGAAAATATAAATTTACACTTCTTTGTCCATTATTACCTCTAACATAAAAGAAAAATATAATATGTAAATATCCAGTAAATTGTATTGTTTGAGCTGGTGGTTCAATTACATTATATCTCATGATAATATCGTCTGTTGATAATTCCATTCCATTTTCTAATGTAAATTTTTCTTCTATGTTTTGTATTTTTGGTTTCAATGATTCTTCAAATTTTAATTTAATCTCTTCCATGGCTTGCATACTTTTTTTATTTAATCTTTTACTCTTATTAAGAATTTTTTTGTTATTTTCTAGTATGTTGTTTAGTATTAAACTTGTTGTTATATTTCTATGTATATTTTTTTTACTATAGATTTTATTAACCAATTGTTTTTTATTTAATTTGGATATATTTTTGATTTTTAAATTTCTAAGTGTTTTATATAGAAATGGTTTTTTCTGTTTAGATAAAGTTAAAAGTAACTCTAGTTTTGCTTTACTGTGAGATGGAGTCACCTTATAACCTCTTTTCGTCAAGATTGTTGCTATATCGACTTTTCTAAGTTTTTTTATAATATACTTTTTTACCATACTTATAATGTTTATAATATATATCATATATTTTAAATCATTTCATTTAATTAATTTATTTATTTTTATCATCCCTAATTTCATTCAAATCTTGTATTGTATCTCCCTCACGTAAATATGGTAGAGAATATTCTGATATATGATGCATTTCGAGCTCTGGTTCATTATTTCTTCTATTATCATAATATTTTTTTGCGTCATATCCATATTTTACCCCCACACCAATAGCAGCAACACCCCCAATTGATGTACCTATAATAATATTTGTGTAATCTTTAGGTTTTGAAAGATGTACAGCTGTTGGTTCTAAAGTTGGTTTTAAAGTTATTACCGGTTTTTCAGTTGTTGGTTTTAAAGTTATTACCGGTTTTTCAGTTGTTGGTTGTAGAGTTGTTGGTTGTAGAGTTGTTGGATTTAGAGTGGTTGATTGTGAAGTAGTTTGTTGTAAAGTAATTGAATTTACAGGTGTTACAGTAGTCTGTTGTTTTTTTTGAGAATATATAATTAAAATAGCTGATATTCCAATAGCTCCCACGATTAATAGTTCTTTCATATATTTAAATTATATATTTAATCTAGAGTGGCAGTTCCAATAATTGGTTTCAAATAACTAATCTTTTTAGGTTGTAATGTATCATTCTGAATATTTTGAGGTTCTCCAATAGTTTTTTCAACTTCATCAACTTTTGAGGCGGTTCCAACAATTGGTGGTAAATTACTTACTTTTCTTGGTTTTGATGAATTATTTACAACATCTTGAATATCCAAGGTAGTTTTTAATTCATTACTACCATTTGCCCCTCTTTTTAATAAATCAGCTTTTTTAATAACTTGATTATTATTAATTTTTTCAGTTACTTTGGGATTTTTTAAAAATAAATATCCTAATCCAATTAATGCAATTACACCTATGATTATTTCATTGTCTTTCATATATTAATATTATATATTAATTTTTATTATCTTTCAATTGGATTTTTTGTTTCAGGATTATATTGTCTATTCATATTTTGTGGTCCCTCTTCACTATTTGTCATAAATTTTCTTGCAGATAATACAGTAGAATTTACTCCAACTCCTCCAGCAACTCCACTTTTTTGTGTATTCAACATATTACTTCCATTTGCTTTATGTTTCAATAAATATTCTTCATCAATAATAATTTTATCATTTAAATCGGATCTTTGAGCATTTGTTGGTACTTGTGATGGTACACTCACCGGCATTCCAATTATTAAAAAATATAATCCTGTAATAATAATCGCACCTAATATCAATTCTTGATCTTTCATATATTATATCTTAGAAATTTAATCACAAAATATTATTAATCCTCCAACAGTTATTACTGATAATATTGTTATTAAATAAAAATTATATTCTTCCAATTTATCATCTTCATTATCTTTCATTTATAATAAAAGATAATAAAAAAATATCATATTACCTATTCAATTTTAAAAGTCTATATGATTTTAAGATTTCCTATATATATATATTATATCATGGGTAATATGATATTTTTTATACTTCATCATCACGTACCATAGTAAATTTTCTAAATGCCAATTCTAATTTTGCATCACCATTATATCTATGTACTTTTTGTATATTCTGTGAATCTATTCTGAATAGATCCATTGCACTTAATTTGTTAAAATCAAATTCTTTCGGATCATTATAAACAAATGAATCAAAAGGAGCTGAAGTTGGGAATTTATATTTTCTTACTTCTTCTTTTATTTGTTTTTCTTCTTTTCTTAGTACTGGTGGTGGTCTATTATAAACAAATGGAGTAACAGGATTTTCTATTTGTACTTCTGTTTCCCTTGGAACTTCTTTTTTTATATTTATTGGTTTTTGTAATTCTTGTAATTTTTGAGGTTTTATTGTTAATGGTTGTTCAATTTTAACACTTGGAGGTTGTTCTGTTTCATCTACTATTGATTGCACAGTATGTTCTATTTTATGTGTCATTGGCATTGGTACATTAACTGTTTGTGGTATTGGTGATGGAATAGGAATTGGAACTATTTCAATTTCTGTGGATTGTTTATTTAATAAAAAAACAAATGATGCTGCAAATACTGCCAGTACTCCATAAATTAATATATGATCTTTCATATATTAAGATTATATTATATTTTATGCATATTTCATTCTTATGGCATCAACAATTTTAACTGTTACTGCACTTGCAGCTATTGATACTAAATTATCCATAACACGCCCATGTCTGTGTGGGGCGATGAGATTCAATGCTGTCACTCCGAGACCAATTCCTATTAACTTTTCTAAATCTTTATTATATCCCCCTAATCCATTGATTGAGAAATCTACTTGTGCATTGATAAATTGAATATATGCACCATCTGCAATTGCATAGAAGGCGACATCTTCTAAATCCGGTTTATGTAATTTGTGGTTTTCTGGTAAAACTTCTTTAATTGCCCATTTTGTACCAGCATATACTGCTGAATCGATTGCTACATTTTTAAATAACTCCATATATAATATTATAGATATTATTCTTATTTCACTGGAAAGAATTTATTTTTAATCTTTTCTGTTAATTTTGTTGCATTCTTATATATAAACACGGTGGATCCTAAAATGGCACCATAAATAAAAGCAGTAAAATATCCAATCATTTCTTTAATATAAAATTAAAGAAGATATTTATATCTTTTCTTGTTGTTGGATTATTCATTATTTCTATAAATATATTTACTGCTTCTCTACTTTCTAATTCTTTTAATCTTTGTAATATTTTATTTAATCTTTCTTTTAATTTTGAAGTGTCTTTACCTAGTTGAGATGCTTCACGTATTGCTTTTCCATATTTTAACCATAGTTTTATTAATCTTACTGTTTGGTTTAATACATGAATTCCAGTTGTATTTCTTACAAATTTTCCCTTATTTTCAATTATTGTACCTTCAGTAGGTTTTATTAATTTATCATATAAATCATGAAATTTAAGTAATTTTTGTATTTTATCAAAATATTTTTTTAATTCTACTGCTGATTTATTTGATTCTATATTTGGATAAGCACTCAAAAATTCATTTATCATATCATATGTTACCTCTTCTGGTTTTATTTTCTTTTTTGATAAAAATATATATCGTCCTGCCATATACAATAATAACTCTCTGTACTCCATTTCTCTATTAAATAATTCATTTTCAAATTGGACAACATTTGTCTCAATATTATTTGTATATTGTTCAATTATATCAATTGAAGCCTGATATATATTTTTTGCTTGTAAAATACATGCTCTGATAAATCTTTCAACAGTATTAATGTTATTCCTTATTAGTATATGTTCTTCTTGTTCATACATATCACCTAATAGTCTTTCAATTATATGATTAACTATATTATCTTCTTCTTCTTCAAAATAATTAATTCCTTCATGAAATCTTCCAGTATTTATATAGGTGTTGAACACTTCTGACCACACAATTAAAAACTCTCCTTCTATATTCATAACAAATAGATCATCCATTTCGCCTGTTTCAGGAAAATATAATTCGATGTTTATTCCAGTAAATACTATTGGTTGTAGCATATTACCTTCTTCACGTTCTTTAGTTTCCAATGTAAACGTTGCTTCTTCTCCTCTATCTAATAATGCACCATAACTTTGTTCATAAGAACGACTAAATGTAACTGGAATTTCTCTAACTCTTGTTATTGGTACATTATTATTATTATTATTATTATTATTATTTTCAAATCCTGCGGCTTCTTGTTCAGTAATAACTTGTATATTTTTACGGCCACCTACAACTTGTGATATACTTCCACTCCCTAATTGATATACACCATATTTTTTTTTATCATCATCTTCAGTTATAAATGGTCCGTCATCATCATTATCAAAATTTAATTTGAAATTACCTTCAAAAGGTTTTTTAGGTCTATTATCTTCTTTTTTCAGTTCATCTATAATATCTTTATTTTTCAGTTCATCTCTAATATCTTTATATGTACTCTTAACTGCTCCTCTTTTGGCATATTTTGGTTCTTGATTTGTATTTTGTGGTTCTTGATTTGTAACTGTTGGATTTTCTTGAGTTCCTTGAGTTCCTCTAGTAGTACCACTTCCTGTAAATCTTGGTGGTCTAATTGGTGGTTGTTGTACTCCATTAGGCCCAATGTAACCACTATATAATAGATATTTAACAAAAGTAATAATACTAGTAGTAATAACTTTAAAAATTGTGAAAAAAGTTTGTGCAGAGAAATAACCTAAGGCAACTAATAAAAAAGTACTCCATGCCAAAAATTTCAAAGTATCAATAATAATATTTGATGGTTTCAATGGTTCTTTCAATAATTTATTTGTAAATCCACCAACTAGATAAAAACCTATTACAAATGATAGAATTATTGATGTTTTATCATCACAACATTGTGTCATATATATTAGGATTGATTTTTATTAAATGTATACAATATTCCCCCGCTCAAAACTGCAAGAATTATAAGGAATAACGAGCTCGTTGTCCCATCCTCTTCTTGTTGGTTTTTTCCCATGGATCTTTTTGCAATTGCAGGGTTTTTCTTTTTTGGCTTTTTTTTTTTTGGGGTATCAACTTCAATATATTTTATATGTTCGATATTATCAATTTCATTATCATCTTGAACTTCTGTATTATCCATACAGTAGTTTAAGAAATTATTTTAAATTATTTTTAATAAAATTTGCATATCTATTCATTAATCTTTGTAATTCGAATTGATCTTCTTCATAATTTTTATTGGTATTTATAACATTTTGTAAAAATTTATTTGGTTTTAAATTATTCTTATTAAATACCTTAACAATATTTTCATATGCAATTAATTGATTTTCATATGATTCATTATATGCCTCATTATCCAAATCTAGGTATAATTCATAATTAAATTGATTATCAATAGGTTTTTTAATATTTTTAACCTTAATATTTTTTTTGATTCTATTTTTAACAATATATTTTAATTCTTCTTTTTTATTAATCTTAAATAATGTTGTTAAAGTGTTAGTATTTAATTCTGGATGATCTCTCATCATTATAATTGAATGATTTTTTGATCCAAGATGTTTTTTAATAGATAATTTATTACATAATTCTTTATTACAAATATTACAATGATAATAATAAATTTTATCTTTATTTTCCAAATGTGTTTTCTTATGTGCATGAATGTATTGTAGAACCCCGCATGTATATTCACACTTGTCACATTTGTAAACTTTTTTTTGTCCACTTAATTTTCTCAAATGAATTGAAGATTTAATATGTTTATTAAAATATAAATCTGCAATGTCCTTTTTGCATATATCACAATATTTCATATTAATTATATATATCATTTATATCTTTAAGTCTATTTTTTATCATATTACCCATTTAATAAAAATATTATATGGGATTTTCATTATTTTCCAAAGGGATATTATTTTGACAGGTTATATGATTATTTATATATTATTTCATTTGAGGTGCACGAATAGTTTGTATCACCTCCTCGAATTTGTTAGAGTTACTAAAGTTATCCAATACAACGAAATTATAATCAGCAGTATTATCATTTAATAAGTCATTATAAAATTTATATTCAGATTTTTTATCTATATCTTTTCGTGCAAATCCTCTCAAAAAGGTCTTTATTATAGTTTCTTTTTCCTGTGAAGATCTACATTTTCCAATTAATAATATATCAGAATTGTTCCTTGCTGTCATATTTATTGCATTTAATCTTTGACATATCAAAACCACACTTATATTATAATGACGACATATAGCGTACGCCTTTGCAATATAATCATTATTTTTTATATCACAACCCACAATATCATCTATTACTAATAAATATTTAAATTTCTTACCTTCTAATTCAAATCTTTCAGAAGTTGACATTAACTGTTCTATGATATTCGGTTTAAATCCTTTGATGAACATATTTCCGGGAATAAATTCTGACATAAAATCTAATGTGTCATCTGATTCAGACATTACAACTGTAAAATCATATTCATACATAAATTTATTGACACCATAAATATATTTAAATAATTCCGATTTCCCTGAATGTCTAGACCCAAAAATCAACATGCTGAACACTTTATCTTGTAATACTGTAGGGTCCCAAGTTTGAAGATTAATTTCTGTATGATTGTCTTCATGAATATTGTCATTATTATTTTCTTCCATTATATATATGACAGAAGAAAATATTATAAATGATATGTCGCAAATAGAAGATCAAATAAAAGACGAAAATTTGGAACCTGACATTCCTATAGATAATAGTGACACTTTGAAATATAATAAACATGTCAATAAGGGACAAGTTGAAAAATTCGGTGTCAATTTTATAAAAGTATCAAGAAAACAAGAATTAATTAATAATATAAAATTATACTCTGGAAAAGTTGGTAGAACATGTATGTCAGATAGAGATCTAAAAAGGGCAAAAATATCTTTATTAGAAAGAGAATTGGCCAAAGTTGTAGAACAAGGCGCTATGCAATTATCTCTACCTATTAATGATATTAGAGATAAACATAAAGATATTGATGAAAAAAAAACAGAAGAAGTAGAAGAAGAAGAAGTTGATGATGTAGACCCAGATTATGGAGCAGAAATGTTGTTTAGATTGCATCTTTTAACATCTGAAAAATTAGAGATGATAAGTGATGCATGTAAAGATATGAAATATTGCCCAAAATTAAAAGGTTTAACAAAAAATGTATTAGATAGTGAAGAAGATTTAAGAACATCATTAAAAGATTTATTAAATTCAAAACATGGAAAAACTATTAAAAAATATATGAGTCCAATGGTTAATTATATCATTTGTGTTGGTGGGACATTGACAAGAACTATGGTTCAAAATATTGATGTAAAAAACGAATTAAAGGGTACATTATAAAATATTCCATATATGCATTGATTGCAATTTTTGGTGTATCCATATTAAGTAATTTGTTTGTTACTATTTTTATTAAAATTTTATCATATTACCTATCATAATATATATCTATTAGAATTTTTAATATTTCCCATAGACTTTTAAAATTACATGGGTAATATGATAAATTATGAATAATGAAACCATATATTTTTTTTATTATATTTTTTATTAAGATTTCTAATAGAACCCTTAATATCACCTAATTTAATATATCTATCATAGAATTCTGATTTGGACCATCCTTTAACCCGTCCAGTTACTTTATTATCACCAAAATATCCATACTTTATTAATTTATCATAATGAAAGATAATAAACATATATTTTTTATTTGGCATAGAAGATTTTTTAATATATATCCTAAAGGGCATATATTAAGATAAGATATTAATTTGTGATATTGTAAGAAAAACTACATTGGACTGTGAAGGAAGATCCATTGATAGCTATACCGCCAAAATTTGAACTGTATACACCTGTTTGAGAACTAGTAGAACCATATAACTGATTATTTGTCAAAACCATAGAAGAATTAGAGGAATTGGTCGTAACAGACCCTGAGAGGTTACCTTCAGCAATAAAATTCGTTGCTGGTAATACAGGTAGGGAAAAATTAAAATAGTATGATAGTGACGATCCAGAGGTGATAAAGACCAAGTAGAAACTACAAAAACAAATATTCCCAACTTGAAGGTACGAACCTTGAGAGGAAGAATATGTGAGACCTAGTAAATTGGTTGCTACAGGATAATAATTACCACTTGAAGGTAATACTGGAGTAAAATTGACCCACTGCGAACCATTGAATTCTAATTGGTCATTTACTGCTGGACTAGTCGTTTGAACGTCTTCGAGGTTATTCAAAATGGCAGTTCCGATAGGGAAATTACTTCCAGAAATCCATCCTGAGCTACAATAAATGACCTGCCAAGTA
Source organism: uncultured Occallatibacter sp. (assembly GCA_964630985.1). Lineage (GTDB taxonomy): Bacteria > Acidobacteriota > Terriglobia > Terriglobales > Acidobacteriaceae > Telmatobacter. The sequence continues at coordinate 1,134 of CAZVYV010000049.1, read as the reverse complement.
CTCTGAAATGCTGTCTGGATACACGTTACTTGTATAGTTGAGTATCCTCCAATAGGGGCCAAATAATCATTTAAAGGTGTTGTATCGCCCAAATTATCACTAGTCGTAAATTTGACTTCAGTGTCTGCTTGCAAATAACAATTATTATTACATGTGAAAAATATAGTGTCCCCAAGCGATCCTCCATTTGCTACTGTTAATGTGACCCCTGCGCCAATATTTGCGATATAGTTGGTATTATTAGTTGCTACTTGATCTGTATTGATGAATTGAATAGGGTATGCAGTAGCTCCATTGACACCGGTGGGCCCTGTTGGACCTGTCGAACCAGTAGTTCCAGAAGCCCCAGTAGGCCCTGTTGGACCTGTTGGACCAGTACTACCGATTGTCACTGGACCATTTCCGTAGTAAGTTATTATCACAATTCCTTGGCCACCTATATTTGTCACTCCTGAGGCACTTGCTAGGCCACCTCCTCCAACACATGGTGGTATGAGGGTTCCAATTGGCGTATCAGGGGAATTACCATTACCGAAAACGCTCGGTGCACCACATCCTGTACCGAATAGATTTGTATTTCCAGTGAATAATAATACATTTCCAGAATTTGATGAGGTCGGATTATTGCAGTACCCTGATCCTGCCCCTGAATAGGCAAATGCACTGACATTTCCATTACCGCCAATTGGACTACCAGATGTACCTTGAGAACCCCCACTAGTTATCACAGAATTGATATTTACACTACCGCCAGCACTACCATTGACACCTCCAGAACTAGATTCAGACCCTGCATCCCCTCCAGATGCAATTAATGATATTGAACTACCAATATTCAAAGTTGAATTCACACCATTAAATCCACTAACGGATGCCCCAACGTATCCAGTGATCACTTGACCGGGTTGTACAACCAAAGGATAATTAAAAATAACCCCACCACTACCTCCACCAGAGCTACTGTGATCATTAGATCCGCCACTACCGCCAGCACCTCCAAGTGTAATTTCGCAGTATGAAGTATTAGCCGGAACAGTCGATGTGAAGGTCCCAAATGTATTCTGAGTAAAAACTGATACAATATTACTTGCACCATTACTTCCAGTCACTCCAGTAGGCCCAGTAGGTCCAGTA
>CAZVYV010000048.1:0-14050 GCA_964630985.1 uncultured Occallatibacter sp. | reverse complement strand
GTCGGCATGTGTTTACAAAACCCCGTCCACCTGGCCGTAAAACCGGCTAACCGGACAGAACCCCAAAATCTTGGTTCTGTCCGATTAGCCGACCACACATCCGGTGCACCCATTGTCACGGACTGGGGCGTATGCGAGAATGCCTGAGCATTGCAACCGCGGATTTTGCCATGTGGATGATTGATCGAAGATTTGTTCTTTTGCTCGGGTTTTCTACGGCATTACCGGCCGAAACCCCTAGCTACCAACTCGATTTTCAGAATCACTCCGATAATGACCCACCTCTCATCGGAGTTTGGCTTAAGAACGATCGCATGAAGCCAATCGACGCATTTACCTTCAACTACCAATGCCCCGACGATAGCGTCGGCTCTCGCGGCAAACACGACCGTCTGAGTGAGGACGTTGGCATTTCGTCAGCCTCGGGATATCCGAAGGATGAGAAGACTTGGACTCCTCCCAAGCGGGAGCGCGGAAGAGTCGACGAGGAGTTTGTCTTCTCATGCAGAATTCCGCAGGATCGCAAGCTGAAATATCCAGCCACAGAGCACAATACTGCCGAGAGCAACGGAGACGATCGCGGACCCCACGCAGAAGAGCCTCAGCCTTCTACTGCGGCGTGCATCGGCGTCGGAAGTCCAAAACCATATGTCGGCACTACAATCTCGCGACCCACGATCGCGACCATGATATCTACGGTCAAATCCTGGAGATCCGAGCGAGCAGTCGAATCCTGAGGTTCAAGATCAAGCGGACCTTCATCCCAGTATTCGTTTCGAATCAGCACTATGTATGTTCAATAGAGACCAATGGGACAGATTCATCCGTTCAAGATTAGGAACACCGGACGTCTGCCTTCGAGTCAGAAGAGCGAGGTTAGGTCCCGATTCGGCGGGAGATGGCTGGAGCCCAATGACTGAAACTGTCCCATGAGAGACCTTGTGATGCGAAGGGGCTATTGACCCCGCTGGATGGGCGTGGTCCCATCAAACTAACGAACCGAACATAGCTTGGCGATGGCCGTCATGGTGTGAGCCTTCGTGCGGATCAGAAGATCGATTCCGCCAAGAAAGGGACGCCATGAATAGACTCCCGGCACGGCTTCTGCGCGGCCTCCGCGATGAAAGCGGTCAAGCCCTGGTTGTTGGCGTGGTCAGCCTGATGGCTGTATTGCCATGCGTGGCCCTGGCGATCGACGTGGGCCAGTTCCGCTACCAACAGCAGGAGATGCAAGCAGCGGTTGACGCCTCCGCACTGGCAGGTGCAATCGAAGTTTCCAGCTGCGCGGGTACGGCAAACTGTTCGGCATTGCAAACGGCAGCCCAGCGGGCACTGGTGGAAAACGGATTCAGCGGCAGCACCCTGAAGAGTCAGTGCGCGGTCCCGGGCACGGCGCTGACGTTGATGGTGAATAACGGTCCCTGTTTCCTTGGCTCGACGAGTGGCGATCCCAACTACGGCAATTCGCGCTACGTTGAGGCGGTTCTATCCGGCCCCGCGAACACGACTTTCGCGAAATTAGTAGGCCTAAGCACGATTCATATCTCGGTGAGAGCAGAGGCCTATGTAGCCCCATCGTTCTGCCTGTTCACTTCCACGTCGAACTCCACGACTTCAGGTCCGCAGGGCATCCTGCTCAACGGTGGGGCGCTGAGCGCGAGTTGCGGCGCTATCGACGATTCCGGCTCAAGCGGTGCATTGGCGACCAACAGCGGGGCGACTTTCAACACCACAAAATTCAGTGTTCACGGCGGCTGGAGCCCAAATAACGGCGGAGCGTTCAGTTCAACCCCCGTTACTGGCGCGCCGGCGGTTTCCGATCCTCTGAGTTACCTTACCGCGCCGACCGTGGGAAGCTGCACGAGCCAGACTGTAAACGGCACGGGCTCGACGACTCTGAATCAGGGTACATTCTGCAGCGGATTCAATCTCAACTCCAACACAACGGTCGCGCTGAATCCCGGCACATACATCATCGAGGGAGGAGTTAACCTGGGCACCGGATCCTCCCTGACGGGGACAGGGGTTACCTTGTTCTTCACGGGTTCAGGGCAGCTGCAGATGAATAGCGGCAGCACTGCGCAGCTGGTGGCGCCGACGACCGGCAGCCTTGCGGGAATCCTGATCTGGGAGTCCGGCAGCGACAGCAATGCAATGATCATCAACGGCAATACATCGGCGGATTTCCAGGGGGCCGTTTACGCGCCAGCGGCGCAACTGACTATTAATAGCGCGGCGAATACGGCAAGATACACGGTCCTGGACGTGAATACGCTCATTCTTAACACCGGGGCTAATTTCACAATCAACAGCGATTATTCGACGTTAGCGGGAGGCTCTCCCGTTAAGTCGGGGAGCGCCGCTCTTGCGGAGTAGACCATGCGATTCGAGCGCCTGAACATTGCGAGTTCCGAGGCAGGAAGCAGCCTGGTGGAAATTGCGTTTTTTCTTCCGATGCTATTGCTGGTGCTGGCGGGGGTGGCCGATTTCGGCCGGGCCTACTATCTGGCCATTGAAGTAACGGGAGCTGCGCACGCGGGCGCCGTCTACGGCGCGCAGAACGTCACCGACACAACAGGTATGCAGAACGCTGCAAAATTGAACTCACCCGATGTGAGCGGCCTTACAGCCGCGGGTTCGTGGGGCTGCGAGTGCTCGGATGGAACGGCTTCGTCGGCAAGCTGCAGCGTAACTCCAACCTGCTCTGTGAACGTGGTCTATTTCGCCAAGGTGACCACGAGCGCAACATACCACCCGATCATGCCCTGGAAGGGGATCAGCTCGTCAATGACCATCACCGGTAGCAACACCATGCGATCTGCAAGTGAGTAAGACAATCCGGAAGCACAGAGGATGGAGAAGATTCGCTGGAGGTGAGCGTGGAGAATCGCTTGTCGAATTGGGCATCTCGATTTCACTGCTGCTTATGGTCACCTTCGGCATCATCGATTTCTCGCGAGCGCTGTATAGCTATCATTTTGTTTCCTGCGCGGCGCAACAAGGAGCGCGCTATGCGATCGTGCGCGGCGCGGACTGGGCCAGTTCCTGCGCTTCCGCGACTTCCTATAACTGCCAGGCGAGTAGTGCGAATATCAAGACTTACGTTCAGAGCCTGGCGTCGATGGGCATTACAGCCGCGAATGTCGCGGTGACGCCGACTTGGCCGCAGCAAACCGTGAACGGCACAACGACAGGTTGCGACACCAGCGCCACCCAGGCCGATCAAGGCTGTGTCGTGAAGGTCCAGGTCACGTACTCCTTCCATTTTTTCCTGCCTTATCTGCCCGCGGCCGCCTTACCGATGACCGCGACGTCGGAGCAGGTGATCGCTTACTAGGGCGCAGAGCGCTGTGTGCCGTGGTTTGAGAAGTATCGCCCGCGCTCGGTCCTAATTCTCTCCCCCGAACAGCTCTTTCCGACACCGCGATTTGCTTGTGTCAACCGAACTGCCGCGCGACCGAATCGTTGTTGGGCCGATTGGTATGGGAGCGGGGGATGTGGTGTTCCCAACGGGAAACGGAACAATCTATGGGTTTCGTGGTGAGATCAAGACGTTTTTTCCCGGCCTCACAATCACTACCCACGACGGAAAGACGGCATATTTCGCGCTCGTTGCCAATTACGGTGTCGTCTACCTTGTCGGAGAGGCGATCGTGTCGCGTGACGAACAGCCCGGGAAGGCAATTACGCTTCCGGTTAAGTGATTCGGCTCGGCGTTGATGTTCGAATCGCACTGGCAAACCACCGCAAGATGAGTCCGTCAAACTGGCCGGCGTAATCCTGAATCAGGTTATTCAGTTCCCATGCCTTTGATCCTCGGCCCCGGGACCAATGTCCTGGCATCTGTGAACTCAAGATAGAACACCAGCGGTTCGCCGTTCGGTAGATGCGAAGGTATCAATATTCCTCCTGCAGGATGGTCTGAAGTCGCCGGAAGTTCCGTGGAAGCAGCAAGCCAAGCTGAGCTGAGCTGAATCAGACTCGTCTTATCGGGCGTTGCGGGATTTGCATCACCAGACCACCATAGTTGTAAGTTGCCCTCGCCTGCCTTGAAATAAACTCGAGAGGGATTATCAGCTTTCTTGCAAAGCATTGAAAACGATAAAGCCACAGGTCCAGAAGCGGTACCGGCGATGCCCGAAATGCCTATGATCGCTGAACTTGCGTCTGGCACAGTAACGCCGCCTTCTCTCCCTGAGAAAATCCAAGAGACAGCGAGGACAAGGGTCCCCTCGGCCTGTTTCGTACTAGAGGCTCCAAGAATGACAATCGGGATTCGTTCGCTCTGTGCCTGAGGATTAACCGAGGCGATAGTACACCCTCCGGGCTGGCTTGGATTAAAGATTTTCTCTATGTCCGGTTCGATTTGGAGCGCCTTTGCGTAGTCCGCGTTTGCCCCGTCTGTGTCACCTTTGGCTTGCTTTGCTTCGCCACGCCTGTGGTAAGCAAACGCATCGTCCGGTTTAAGTTGGATGATGGTAGTGAAATCCGCTATCGCACCCTCGAAGTCGCGTATCTCGATGCTCGCCGCGCCGCGACCGATGTAGGCAAGCCGGAAATCCGGCTTGAGTTGGATGGCGCTAGTGAAGTCTGGTATCGCACCCTCGAAGTCTTTCTTGAAACTCTTTGCGAGGCCGCGATTCCTGTAGGCCTCTGCATAGTCAGGTTTGAGCTTAATTGCGTTGGTGAAGTCCGCGATGGCGGCGTTCAAGTCGCCATCATCTCCACTCACCACAAAGCTAATGCTGCCCTTAGATGTCCTTGCGTAGCCGCGATTGTTATAGGCCTCCGCAAAACTCGGCTTGAGTTCGATCGCTTTGGTGAAGTCGGCGATGGCGGCATCCCAGTTGCGCTTGCTGAGTTCCGTGGCACCGCGATTGTTGTAGTCATCTGCCTGATCACAAAGGGCTGTCGTGGCAGTTGCCAAAAGGATTGCCATGAGCAAAAGAGACCCGACAGTGCATTTCATAACCGGAAAGTCCTTTTTCGAGCCGAGTCTGAAGAAATTGTACTTCTCTATGATGAACTTCACCGGCTAACCTGTAGGTATTACGGGCTGGGCCTGAGTGGTTTGGAGGAATATGAATGAAGCAGGCAAGAATCTCTCTGCTGCTCTTGACTATGTTCCTGACGATGACTGCCGTCGGCTTCTGTGATAAGGCGGACGCCTACATCGCTCAAGGCAACGCGAAACGGGCCAAGGGCGATTTGAATGGGGCCATAGCCGACTACGACAGGGCCATCGAACTGAGGCCAAATGCGAAGTTCTACACCCAGCGCGGCCTAGCATTGGCTGCCAAAGGCGACTTAGAAGCGGCCATTGCCGATTACAACAGGGCAGTCGAGATTAAACCTAACTTCGTGCCCGCGTACGCCTATCGCGGCAACGCGAAGAGAGCCAAAGGTGACCTGGCTGGAGCTGACACGGACTACAACACGACCTCAGAAATTGCGAAGAGTTCGATCGTCCTGAGTGACCTCGCTGGGCACTCTACCGTGCCACTTCCGACCGACGGTGAAGCGGTGGTCTACGTCTACCATCAGATGCCTCGTCGGAGGCCGTTTGAAGGATTCGTTCTGGTAAACATTTATGCCAACCGGGATTTCGTAGGCGTGATGGCTGCGGACGGTGCCAGTTATGCGCGTCTTGAAGTGCCGAAGGGCATGATAACTCTCACGGAGACGGGCGCCGGCTTCAATCAATTCGCCGATTTTTTACCGTTGGGCTCCTCAGGCCCGCTCTGTCAGTACGTCGATTGGGAACATTTGGGAGAGGCACAACAAGTAGACCTTTCTCGCTGCGAGGGTGAATTGCAAGACGCCGAAGCGAAGTTAGATCAAATTCTGGCGGCGGGCAACCCAATTCAAGAACCGCTAGAACTTAGACGTCTATGCAACCCCGACACTCAATACGGCGGGGAGACTAAAGGGACTTATATCGAACTGGTCGATCCCGGATCAGTGAGATATTGCATCGGACGGTTGCGTTACGGCCTCAGCTTACTGACCGGCGATAACGTAGTTGCGCGGACTGAGATCGCGGTGGAGGCCGGGAAGACTTATTACATCGAGTGGACTCTGTCGGACTCTAAGGGTTTCGGTCACGGGAGTATTGGCCCCGTGGATGAGATAACTGGAGCCAAAGCGACCGCCGGACTGCCGAATTGGAGTGACTGCTGGACTTTCCAATCGTATATGCCACCTTGCAGTACTATGGACGGGGTAACGAAATTGAACGCGATTGAATGACGGGTCGTAGTTATCAGTTCAGCGGCTGGAGCTTGCCGGTCTGAGAGAACAAGTAGCGTTCGTCTCTGTCGAGCTCCGGCCGAGCCAACGCACGGCCTGCCAGCTGCTGGGAGTGGAGCGGTCGAGTTATGGGTATCAGCCTCGCCCGGACCTCAACACCGAACTGCGGAGGCGCCGGCCCCACAGCCACACAAGCACTACTGCACGTCAAGAGTGACTGCTCCGATGCTGGTGGCGGGGTGGGTCTGACTTCCTCCACCTCCGCCCCCGCCGCCTCCACCTCCGCCCCCGCCGCAGCCAGAGATCATCGCGGTGAGGATCAGGGCGAAGACGAAGCAAGACAGGAGGCTGATGCCGCGAGAGGTCCATCTTTTGCGGGCAAACGCCAACGGCAACAGGAGAATGGGAAGAAGCACGAACGCTGTGGCTGCTCCGGGCACCGTTTCAGAAAAGACGACAGTGATTTGATAGGTCCCCAAGGGCGTTGTAGGGGAAGTGGTGATGACGATCGCGCCCGTGAGTGCATAGCTGCAGCTGGCTCCGCTGGGGAGATTGAGGCAAGTGGCCGAAATGTTTTCGACAGAAGAGGGCAGCGTGACCGGATAAGTGGCCGAAGCGCCCGGATTCACAAAGACTGTAAGAGTGGTAAAGATCGGGGCGGTTTGTCCCGAGGCGCCCACTTCAAACTGCAGTGCAGTGGATGTGCCACCACCGGGCGCCGGGGTTTCAACTGCGATGGCGGTCGTTCCCGCATTAGCGATTTCTGCCGCCGTGACCTGAGCTGTCAGCTCGGTTGCGCTCACGTATTGCGTAGCGAGCGTCGAAGTGCCCCAGTAGACCGCGGACTGTGTGCTGAATGCAGATCCGGTAACCGTGAGCGTAAACGCTGCGCCGCCGGCGATGGCGTATGCCGGCGACATGCTGGTGAGCACGGGAGCGGGATTCGACGGATTCTGGATGGTGTAGCCTGCGGTGGCCACGGCGCTGGCGGAATCACCGCTGGCGATCGCGATGGCCTGCAGAGTCTCGGAAGAGGGGATGGCGAACTCACTTGAATACAGGTTCGATGAGGTGGTCGGCGTTGACCCGTCGGTGGTGTAGTAGACGGCTGCGCCCGCAGTCGCGTCGGTGATGGATGCCGTCTGCGCAGACGAGTAGTTGCCTCCGGCGGGCGAGATGGTTGGCGTGGCTGCTACGAGCTGCGAGGTCACCCGGAAGGGAACATTGCTATCGAGTGTGGCGCTTGCGGTCGTGACCTGGACAGAGCCGGTGACCGCGCCTGCGGGGACGGCGGTTTGGATTTCAGAGTTCGACACCACGGTAAATGTGGCCGTCATGCCGTTAAAGCTGACATCTTTAGTGCCGGCCAAATTGTCTCCGAGAATCATGACGGGCGCGCCGACACCTCCTGAAGCGGGAAGCGTTTGAACGAACGGATTCAGCCCCATCGAGAGGCTATAGAGTGTGCCGTCGTTGGCTGTTCCTCCGTTGGGAGTGGTTCCATAGAACTTTCCATTCGTTGCCTGGAAAAGGCCACTGGGTCCTCCGCCGAGAGGTGGCGTACCCGTGAAGCTGTACAGCGAACTGAAGACGCCAGCGAGACTGATCTGGAAGATTGTTCCTGCGCCGTTGGCGCCGCCGCAGGCAGTGGTTCCATAAAGGTTGCCGTCGCTGGCTTGGATCAGTGCAGAATCGGGAGTCGCGCCGTCGGTACCATCGAAGTTGTGCAGAATGACCGGCGCGCTGCCGGGAGTCATTTCAAAGATGGTTCCGTCTCCACCCAGACCACCGGTATCGTTGCAAGGCGAATTGCCGACGTCTATCCCGCCTCCAGATGTTGTCCCGTAGAAATCGCCGTTGGAGGCTTGCACCAGCGCAACAGGGTATGCGCCATCGCTGCATGACTTTTGAGAGCAGAAATCGTAGAGCGTGGTCAAAGTGCCCGTGGGAGTGATTTTGAAGAGGGTTCCTCCCGGAACGGGGGTTGTCGTTCCAGGAGCGAGGCCGCCACCGCCGTTGCTCGTCGCGCCGTAGAAGTTGCCGTCGGCGCCCTGCACAATAGGTCCGGGATTGAAACCGTCGGGGCATCCGCCCGAAGCGCAAAAGCTGTAAAGGGTGGTAAGGCCAAGTCCAGGGACGAATTTGAAGATCGTGCCGTAGCCATCTGTAAATGGCAGCTGTTTGTTTGCGCCGCCTATGGAGGTTGCTCCGTACAGGCTTCCGTCCGTGCCCTGCACCACGCCGTCGGGACTGGCGCCGTCGGGGCCGCTGAAGTTATACAGCGTCGACAATTCGCCGGCCAGGCTCACCTGGAAAATTGTGCCGCAACCGGCCATCTCCCCACCAACACTGATCTGGCATTGGCTTAAGCCGCTCAATTCGGTTGTCCCGTACAGCACGCCGTCGGCGGTTTGCGTGAGCGCGCCGGGTGCATCGCCAGCTAAGTAGTTGTTCTGGCAGCAAAAGCTATTCAGCGTGGTCAACGAGCCTTGAGGGGTGACATCGAATACAGTGCCAGAGCTGGTAGTACCTCCCTGGTCGGTGGTGCCGTAGTATTCGCCGTTGGTGGCCTGAACGAGCGTCGGCGCACTGGGGTCAGCTCCGTTGGCACCGGTGAAATTGACCAGAATGGAAACGATGGGCGTCTGAGCCGGGAGAAAAGCCGAGCAGGCAAAAAAGAGAACTGCGGCGAGGATGCTGCGCACCCAGCTGGTGAGGTGAAAGCCTTGCGTCATGATCTCCAATCCTTTTGTGTTGATCAGGCCCGACGCCTGCTTCAGAATTCTGTCGATCCGGATTCGCGTGGATTCAGGACTCGTGGGCCTTCCGCCTATTAGCGACAGGATGGTCCAAAATGTAAGGCCTGTATATTTCTCAGGGAAGACGCAATTGCCGCGGGGGAGTAGCAGCGTCCACATCTTGCCCGGGTTTCCCTTCTTGCTTTCCCGGTCGCAAGAGAATATACCCCTGAGTGCCCAGCTCGCCATTTCTTTTGCACTCGGTCCAACGCCAGAGCAGAGGCAAAGTGTAGATTCTCGAACGACGACTTCAGGCCAACGCACTCATCGAACGAGCCCCAAGCAAGATTCGGGTTCCGGTTGGATGGTCGCAAATCGGGACATTATCCCGTTTTCGGGTTCCGTCCGGATTGACGGTAAACCACCCGGAACTCCGAAGGTTTAGTGCCTCATCACTCGCGATGCTCAATCAGATCGATCCGATGCCTTCGCAGTTTTAATCCTGGTTGAGCGGGAAAAGTGGTATACCAAAAGTATTCGCGGCGTCCCTTCCCCCTAAAGGCGCAAGCCAGACGCGGCCGCGTGAAGTCACTCCGGTCAGCCGCACTTCTTTATTGGCTAACTCCATCGTCCCCCCCTGCGTTTTCATCGGAAGATCGTTCAAGCCTTCGAATGTCTGCTTTCCCGGAGTTGTGCCGTGACCCGTTTTCGTCGGTCTGTCTCCAGCCGTTCCGCGCGTCTCTCTGCGCTTCGTGTTTTGCAAACGCTGTTCCTCCGCCTGGTTCGGATTGCTGAGTTCCTCACGCCATTTCGATCGCGGCGCAGACCTACGTTCGGAATTCTCTCTGCTCGAGCCGTCGTGATCGTCATTGTGCTGGCAACGATCGGGCTTGCGCGCGGTCAGGAAGCGGCCGCGAGCTGGAATGGCCTGCAGGAGGGTCTCGCGAACCTCACGGATAAACAAATAACGAGCCTATGCGAAAGAGGATCGAGTGCCCCCCCCGTTATTGATAAGGTATGCGTTGACAACTACAAATCCATGCGGGAGTTTTTAAGCGAGGCGCCCGCAGGAGCACATCGACCGGCGCTGCCTCTCCATCTTGCCGGCAGGAGCCGCGCGGAAGCAAACGATAGCTCGACCCCGGACGCGGGCCCAACCTTTGCTCCAACTCTTAGCTCCAGTACTCCTACCCTGCCGTTCCTGGGCAATTGGCTCACCGTTCTTAGTTGGATTCCCAACTCAACCACTGCAGCCGATGCGACGGCTGCTTATGCGGTCGGCCTAGCGCGCCTGTCGGACTGCAGCCTCGACGAGGGCTACGTCCTCCCCGGCGCCGGGCTGCCGGACGCCGAGTATCTTACCTCGCTGACAGAAGCGCAGAATTACTTCCACCAATTGGCAGGGTTGACGACCACACCGGATGTCTTTGCCAACGGTTGCGCCCCTCAGGTGCTCGGACTGCCCGCTACCGGCATAGGGCTTTCTTTGGGGTTCACTTCGGACGGCGCGGCCATCGTCGCCGATTTGGCCGGCAACGGACTGTACGTCTCGGTCACCGACCTGACTGCCAATACGGTAACCAGCACCCAGCTCAGTAATAGCCAGAACGCGGGGTACTTTGCGACCGCGAGCCTCAGGAACAACGGAATCTTCGACATTGTGGAGACATCCCTGATCGATCCAGCAACCCAGAAGTTGGCAACGGCTGTGTTTTTGGGCAACGGCGACGGCACTTTCAAGCCGGCCGTTTACTACGACGTGTCGGACAACGGGCTGGGCGAATTCACGATTGACGACGTGACCGGCGACGGCATACCCGACATCGTTGAGCTGACGACCACGAACCTGGCGGTTGCGAACGTGACAACGCTGCTCGGCAAAGGCGACGGGACCTTTACCATTGGGCCTGTTTCGACCGTTACCGGAGTCCCGTCTGACCAGCCAGTCACCGGCGTCTTCAAGACTGGAGATGTGAAGGACCTGCTTGTCGGCGGCACGGTGCTGTTTGGCGCGGGCAACGGCAGCTTTACCGTGGGCCCGACCAATGCGGCCATTGCGAGCGCCACGAATTACCTTTTTCCTGGCGCGGTTGGAAGCCTGAGGAACAACGGCAAGCTCGACGTGGTGGTGACGCAGCCGGGATTTGTCTCAATTTATTTCGGCGATGGCGATGGCACCTTTACCGTCGGCCCGACCTACGCCGCACTGCCGGATTACATGCAGGTGACCATCACCGATGTCGACGGCGACGGCAACCCGGATATTGTGCTGGGAACAAGTACCGGAGGCGTCTACACCGAAGGCGGATACGACACGCCGTTGCCCATGTTCCAGATTTTGATGGGGCTGGGCAACGGCACCTTTGTCGACTCGCCGGTTTACAACCAGGGAACGTACGGCGACCCCGGCAATCCAAACAACACCGGGCAGGAAATTGCCAGCGCGGACTTTAACGGGGATAGCAAAGCCGATGTGCTGGTGTTTGATCAAAGTAACAATGGCGGCTCGCCAAGCTCGCTGCTGATGCTGCCGGGAAATGGCACAGGAGCTTTGGGGACTTCGGTCACGAGTTCCATCAACATTGGACCGTCCTTTCTCGTCGCCGCGAAGATGAATCACGACACACTGCCGGACGCTGTGCTCGCCGGTTACAGTCTCAGCGCATCTCCTCAATTGTCCGTCCTCGTCAACCAGGGCAATGGAACTTTCGCCGGCGAAAAGGATTACAGCCTGCCCAACACCGCCGTCAGCTTGGCAGTAGGCGATTTCAATGGCGACGGCATTCCGGACGTCGCGGTCGGTGTGTCATCGGTCGCCACAGGTAGCGGACCATCAGGGGTGTACGTCCTGCTCGGCCAGTCCAACGGCACGCTCGGCGCGCCCGTACAAATTGATTCTTCGTTGAATCCGACGGGACTTGCCGCGGGCAGCCTGACCACGGACGGAAGAACGGACCTGGTTGTGGCGGATCAGGGCTATTTCAGCTACGTCGGCAGCGGCCAGCAGATCAACGGCGCATTGCACGTCTACCTGGGCAACGCCAACGGGACCTTTACCGCCGCGACGGCGCCCACGACGACGGCGACCAACTACTCCGTGGCCGCGCTCGGCGACCTGAACAACGACGGCAAGCTCGACTTGATCGTGGCCGGAAACGTGGCCGGGACCAGCGCCGGAACAGGCACGCCCAATGTTTACACGCTGCAGGGCAACGGCGATGGCACATTCAGGGCAGCCAACACGCTGTCGCTCGCCGGCCAGGATGGGATTGGCGCAACCTCAATATTGTTGGCCGACTTCAACAAATCCGGCAATCTGGGCGCGGTGATTGGCAACCCGGCCGATTACACCGAGGTGCTGATTGGCAATGGCGATGGAACCCTCACCGACACAATTCTGGCCCTGGGGCAACGGCCCGCGACAGTCGCGGCTGCCGATCTGCTCGGCAACGGCTACCCCGAGATATTAGTCGGCGAGGCCAATACCTCAGGCCAGGGCAACAGCCTGACCGTGTTTCAGAATATGCCGAGCGCCTGGACGGCAGCGACAACAACCACGCCGACGGTCACGGTCACTTCATCCCCAACAAGCATCACCACGGCACAGTCAACCATGGTTACCGTCACCGTTAGTGGCGGCGGCGCAACTCCCACTGGCTCAGTGACGCTGACGAGTGGCACCTACACCTCGGCGGCAACAACGCTCGCGAGCGGCAGTGCCGTAATCACCGTGTCCGGCAGCTCGCTCGCCATCACAACGGACACGCTGACGGCCACCTACACGCCCGACTCGAACAGCGCATCAACATATAACAGCGCAACGGGAACGAACACGGTCACGGTCACCGCAGCACCAGCGCCCAGCTTTGCTCTGACCAACAACGGCCCGATTACTTTTGAAGCCAGCGCAGCCACGGGCAACACGGCCACGATTACCGTCGCACCTGTGAATAGCTTTACCGGCGCAGTTAGTCTTACCTGCGCTGTCACGATGACACCTGCAAATCCGACGAGCCCGGCAACCTGCTCTGTCACGCCTTCGGTGACCATCTCCGGTGCTACATTGCAAAACACCACGCTCACCGTGACCACCACGACGACGACAACGGCTGGAGCCTACGCGGTTACGGTCACCGGCACGTCAGGCGCAATCACGATGGCGACCACTTTGACCGTCACAGTGACTCCCTACGTCGCGCCAAGCTTCACTTTGTCCAACGGCGGTGCCGTCACCATCAGTTCGCCCGGCGCAACCACCGGCAACACGACGTCCATCACCGCCATGCCAAGCGGAGGATTCAGCGGCAATATCACGCTCACCGCGGCCCTCACGTCCAGCCCAAGCGGCGCCATGAATCCGCCGACTTTCAGCTTTGGCGCAACATCCCCGGTCAATATCACCGGCGCCTCGAATGGAACAGCCACCCTCACCGTGACCACCACGGCTGCGACCACCGGGGCATTGGTCAGGCCCAACACGCGCGCAGTTCCCTGGTACGCGGCCGGTGGCACGGCTCTGGCCTGCTTGTTGTTCTTCGGAATTCCGGCGCGCCGGCGGCGCTGGCGGTCGTCACTCGGGATGCTCGTGCTGCTTGCGCTCCTCACTGGCGGACTTGTCAGTTGCGGCAGCAAAGGCGGCGGGGGTGGCGGCGGCGGTGGGGGCAACTCCGGAACCACGACAGGAACTTACACCATCACCATTACCGGCGCTTCAGGATCGATTATGCAAACAACCACGGTCACCCTTATGGTGAATTAGGGCCAAAGCGCCTCAGCGATTGGATTCTGGTGCCCATCTCCGGGTTCCGGATGTGTTGTCGCCTATCCGGACGTTACCCCATTTTAGGGTTTTGTCCAGTTAGCCGGTCATCGACCAAGAAGTTAACGTCTTGCCAGGGTGCTGCGCGCATTGGCGATTTGCCGTCATCCAGCCGCATGACTTCCGCGAAGCCGGTTTAGCGATACTGGCCGGTGGATTATTCAGGTTGTCGTGGTCGAAGGGTCGCAGCGCGGTCAACCGGATTTCCTCTGCTCTGAACAGGGTCCTGCTAAAGTGGCTTCAT
>CAZVYV010000047.1:0-14171 GCA_964630985.1 uncultured Occallatibacter sp. | reverse complement strand
GCCGCCAGATCATGCGCATGCTCGGCCGCAGCGACGACCGCTGGCGCAAATACCTGTTCTATTAGCCCTCCGCCGCTGTTGAAAGCTGAGTGGGAAAAAAGCGATGGGCTATCGCTGTTCGTGCGCTAGGATTTAGATCGTAGACCATGTTCAGGCCTTCCCTTGTTGCTGCAGCGCTTCTCTTGTGTGCAAGTGCGCCCGCCCTCGCGCAGGGCAACCCCGACTTGCAGCAGCTCCTCATCTCCGCAAGTCAGCGTTCCCAACTCGCCTATAACCCCGCCGGTCCATACGTGCTCGACGTCGACTTCACTGCGCAAACGAACATTCCCGAATATGGTCACATGACGCTGAAATGGCGTGACAATGACCATTGGTGGCGTCAGGCTGATCTCGCGGATTTCCACCAAATTGAAGTCAAGAACGGCGAGTGGCATTACATGTCTCGAAATGCGCGTTTCACAGCCCTTAGGGTCGACGATCTGATCGAGCTATTCCGCTTCGCATACGAGGATGCTCGCTTGACCGCGAAAAAAGAGAAGCACCGAACTGAGAACGGCGTCGAAATGAATTGCATTGAAGTCGACCACAAAGCCTTTCCTGAAGGCTCGCATGAAATCTGCCTCAGCGACGGAACAAACGACATACTCCTTGACGATTTTCAGCCTGTGCGGAATGCGCAGCGCCGGGCGCAGTTCTCCGGCTACTTCGACTTTGGGACGCATCGCTACCCGCGTAAGCTCGAACTCATTGAGGACTCGAGCAAAGTGATCACGGCCGATGTCGTGAACCTGCAATCCGTGCCTTTCGATGAGGCGCTCCTCACACCGCCTCCTGGAGCCATTGCCCGCAGGGAATGTGACGGCATGAAGCCAGCCAGGCCTGTGAAACCGTTCAATTTTCAGCGCCCGATGTCGGCCGACAATCGATTAGGCGGAACCGTTGCTGTCACACTGACGGTGGAGACAGACGGTACCGTCAGCGACATTCAGTTCGCGGAAACTGCCGGGCAAATGCTTGACGATGTGACACTCAAGGCATTGCGAAGCGCCAAATTCACTCCTGCAATGTGCGGCTCGGAACCAGTGGTAACGGATTTCAATTTTCGTGTAGATTTCGTCCACTAAGGCGCTCAAAATTTCGATGCGCATTTCGTCTTTTCATTGACTCCGCCCGTCGGTTCCAGTATGTTCACCGTGCGCGGGTTGCGCTGAAGCCGTATCTGCCCCAATCCCCCTTGCTGCAAACCTTCAGTCGCTCTCGTCGCATTCCCAAACGCGCGGCCCATCATCGAGCATTCTGTCTGTGCCCCCACGGCGTGCTCATTCACCAAAACCGAATCGGATCGACTGGTTTCTACGGGGAAAATTCAGATGAAGATTCGCAGATCAACCGTAGCGTTATCAATCGTTCTGACTGCAGCCCTCGCGAGTTTTTGCGCCGCCCAGAACCCGCTCGCCGCCCTCGCTGACGCCGCCAAGGAAAAAGCTGCGGAAACAGCCATTGAAACTCTTTTGAACAATCAGCTCCCGCTCACGCTGAATGCCAACGACGTGTATCCAACCGTCGCGAATCTTCCCGGCGGACCGTTCAGCCCGCAGCCGCTGCAACTCACAGCCGACGAGCTCAATCAGCCCCTCGCTCCCGGCGACTACACCATCAACACTCTCGACTTCTGCTCGGAATACTCCGTCCACGAGCCGGGCGCGGGCGTCGCCTATGTGCTCGGGCCATACGAAGGCAAAGCCGCCGGCGCCATCGGCGCGCTCATCTGGCGCGGAACCGTGCAGTACCACGTGAATCCGAACTCTCTGCAAGCCGTTTCCTGGGCCATCCAGTCCGGCTTCACCTATCCCCAGATGCCCAAGACCTATCAGGCCATCATCGATCAGGTCATCCCCGACTACAAAACCGAAATCACTGGCGACTTTGTTGCGAATCTTGAAAGCACCTACAACAGCCTTGCCCAGGGCGCGAAGCTTCCTCCACTCGACGCCATGCTCACCAAGCTGGGCGAACCCGGCCAGCTCGCGCTCGACGCCGAGCGCCAGCGTGCAATCCTTACTGCGCAAAACACCAACGACCAACTCCGTGAGCAGACCCTGTTTCAGGGACAAGAAAGTGGCCTGTACACGCCGGTCAAGGCCGAGAACGGTCCGTGGACCGAGCGCGTAAAGGGCCAGGTCTATATGAAGCTGCTCATCGCCGGCGGCAACATGACCACCAGCAACGTGATGCAGATTCGCGTCATGCCGCCGCCAACCACCAACGCAAGCAACACTCTGGGCACCCCGCGCCTCATCCGCGCCTCGTACGGCGAACCGCAGACTGCTCCCGCCGGCGAAGGCTCTGACACAAGCATCACGGGCCTGATGCAAGGCATGCTCGGCTACTCCCAGGGCCGCGGTGCGCAGGCCCTCGGCCAAGTCCCCGTCGTCGCGCCCGGTGCGCCGCCGCAGGGGCCTCCCGCGCCGGTGGTAGCGGGTACGGTTAAGGACGGAAAATGTTCGTACGTAATGCGCGCGGGAACCACAACATGGGTTTCTCTCAATCCCAGCGACTCTATCTATGCTGGTGACACGATCGATACCGCGAGCACGAATTACTGCGAGACCGACCTCGTGATGGCGGACGGAACTTCGTGGACGCTTGCGCAAAGCACCCGGTGGGTCGTTCAGACCTACGAATACCAACCGAGCATTTCGCAGCTCGTGGCTGAATACGGGGGGCTCCAGGGCGTTTACATGTATCTACACCAGGTCGTCAACAACACCCCTCCTGACGTGAGCTTGGAAGGTTGCGGCGGTGAGCATTTTGGCGTCTGTGGCAGCATCGGAATTCGCGGGACCCAGTTCATTTGGAAGGTTGACTCGACAGCGAAAACGATGGAAATCGATCTCATCTCGGGCGCGGTTGCCGTCACTCCCGCCGGAGGCACGACTCCCGGTCCGACGATCAACGCCCCCATGCAGATCGAGGTGACTCCGCAGGGCGTAAAGACGCTGCCTCTCACGGAAGATCAGTACAACGCGATCAAAGCGCAGAACTTCCCGGCGCCCGTACCGACGTCTTAGGATCGGGTCTTTCAGTGCAAGCCGGCGCATCCCCCGATTTTCCGCCGCCGCAAACATGCAACCAAAGAGTTGCGTTTTTCGCGAGTCTGCACTAATATGCAACCAAGAGGTCGCCGATTATGGACAACAGAATCCAGAAACAGATCGAGCTCAAAGCGCCCGTCGCCCGCGTTTGGCGCGCCCTCACGGATTATCGTGAATTCGGTGAGTGGTTCCGTGTGGCCCTCGACGGCCCTTTCGTCGTCGGCCAGCCCGCGCGCGGCCACATCACTTGGCCGGGCTACGAGCACATCGTCTGGGAGGCCGTCGTCCAGAAGATGGAGCCGGAACAGCTCTTCTCTTTCACTTGGCATCCCTACTCCGTCGACCCCGCCGTCGATTACTCCGCGGAGCCGCCGACACTTGTCGAATTTCGCCTCGAGCCGATCGCAACGGGCACGCGCCTCACCCTCACTGAGTCAGGGTTCGAAAACGTTCCAGCACATCGCCGTGCTGAAGCTTTCCGCATGAACGCAGGCGGGTGGACGCAACAGATGACGAATATTGAGACTCATGTCGCCCAAAAGCCATAAGCGACCCCATCCCCAACCGCCGCGACAGGCCGTCGTCTTCGCGGCACTGGGCGACGACACGCGTCTCGCGCTCGTGGCCCAACTTGTCTCTGGGAAACCTGCGTCCATTGCCGAGCTCGCGTCGGGTTCGCCCTTATCCCGCCAGGCCATCACCAAGCACTTGCGCGTGCTTGAGCGCGCGGGCGTAGTCCATAGCGTTCGTTCCGGTCGCGAGAGCCGGTTCGTGCTCGATCCGCGCCCGCTTCATGCCATGCAGCATTACCTCGATCGTGTCTCGCGCCAGTGGGATCAGGCCCTGGCGCGTCTCAAATCTTTTGTCGAGGACTAGCGCTCGCTCAATACGCCAGCGCCACTGCGTCCGCGCGCATCTCGCTTCCCGCCGCATACACGCGGTCCGCGCCCTGTTTGCGCATCTCAATGCACTCGTAGCGTCCAAACCCGCCATCACTCTCGCCCATCGGCCAGCCCAGATCTTCGAGCGCCTTGCGCGTCGCCGCGGGAACGCCCGCTTCCAGCCGCAGTATCCCGCGCGGCCCAAGCCCCGCCCGGTCCTCGCCCATCGATTGCGACGATCCTTCGTGGTGCCAGCGCGGGCTGTCGGCCGCAGACTGCACATCCAGCCCGTAGTCCACGCGGTTCAAAATAATCTGCGTCTGCCCCTGCGGCTGCATGTCGCCGCCCATCACGCCAAACGAGAGCCACGGCACGCCGTCCTTCGACGCGAATCCCGGAATGATCGTCTGGAACGGCCGCTTTCCCGGCACGTAAATATTCGGATGGCCGTCCTGAAGCGAGAACAATTGCCCGCGATCCTGAAACATGAACCCGAGCCCATCGGCCACGAGCCCCGACCCCATCCCGCGGAAATTAGATTGAATAATCGAGACCATCATGCCGCTCGAGTCGGCCGTCGTAAAGTACGTCGTATCGCCGTGACTCGGCGCCTGTCCGGGCATCACGTGATCGTTGATCGCGTCCAGCCGGATCAGCTTCGCGCGTTCCATCGCGTATTCCTTTGAGTTGAGCCATTCGATTGGAATCTTCGCAAAGTGCGGATCGGCATAATATCTCGCGCGATCTTCGTAGGCCAGCCGCTTCGCCTCAATCTGCACTTGCAGTGCTTGCGCTGATTGAAACCCATAGCCCCGCATGTCGAAATTCTCAATCATGTTGAGCATTTGCAGTGTCGCCAGGCCCTGCGTGTTCGCGGGCATCGCGTAAACATCCACGCCGCGATATTTCGTTACCAGCGGCTCAACCCACTCCGCATGGTGCTCGCGCAGATCGTCCGCTGAGAGCCATCCGCCGATGCGTTTGAAATACGCGTCGATCGTCTGCGCAATTGGCCCGTCATAAAACGCGTCGCGTCCTCCCTCGGCGATCGCCCGGTACGTCCGCGCCAGGTCAGGATTCCGCCGGACATCGTATTCCTTCGGCGCAGCGCCGCTTGGCAGCATGTAAGTCTTGAGCGCGTTCGCCGTTTCTTCAATCGCCGATCCGGCGCGCTTAAAGAACTCCATGTTGCCGTTGATGTAGTAGCCGATAATCTGCGGCGCAGGATCGCCGGTCTCGCATGCGTGAATCGCGGGCTCAAACAGCTCCGCCCACTTCAGCTTCCCGTAGCGCTGGTGCAGCGTCCACCATCCGTCCAGCGCGCCCGGAGTCGAAACGCTCACCGCGCCCACTGAAGGAATGTGGCCATTCACAGCTCGCGAGCGCACGGTGGCCAGCGAAAGCGATTTGGGAGACCGGCCTGAGCTGGCCATACCCATCAGCTTCGCCGCACTCGGGTCCCACACAAACGCAAAGCAGTCACCGCCCAGTCCACTGCTTGTTGGCTCAACGAATCCCAGCAAGGCATTCGCGGCCACCGCTGCGTCCACTGCGGACCCTCCGCGCTTCAGCATCGCGATCGCCGTCTGCGTTGCCAGCGGGTGAGCCGTTCCTGCAGCGCCGTTCAATCCCAGCGCGGGCGACCTCGTTGCAAAGCTCGCGCCCGCCGGCCGATCGCCCGCGTGTACGTCGGGCCGAATGAATTGATCCGCGCCTGCTGGTTGGAATTTCGGCAGATCAGGCGTTTTGTCAGAGCCGCTTTGGCCCAGGACTGTTGCAGGGTTCTGTAAAGTGGCAGCCGACGCTGCGGCAGCCAGGGGAAGTGTCTGAATAAAAGTTCGGCGACGCATGGCAAGTTCCCTCCTCATCAATGTACATGGGTGCTCACAACGCAACAGATAGATTTCCGGAGCCGTCGCATCGTCCAAACAACCGCATCGGCAGAGTAGAATGGCCGCGATGATCGCCAGCCATAAAACATTGCTTCTAGCAGCGCTGCTTGCTTTAGCCCCCTCAGCCCTCTACGCCGGTCCGCCATCCCCCGGCCTCGGTCCCAACGTATTTGTCTTCGACCCCTCCATGTCTTCTGCTTCCATCCAGCAGCAAATCGACACGGTCTATGCGATCCAGCAGCACAGCGAATTCGGCCCGGCGCGCGATGCTTTCCTGTTCTTGCCCGGCAGCTACAACATCGACGTGCCCATCGGTTTCTACACGCAGGTCCTCGGTCTCGGCGCCACGCCCGACGCTGTTCACATCACGGGCAATGTGCACGCTGACGCGAGCCTGCCGCGCAACAATGCCACCTGCACCTTCTGGCGCGCCGCTGAAAACTTCTCCGTCACTCCGGCCGGCGGCTCCATGCAGTGGGCCGTCTCACAAGCCGCGCCGTTCCGTCGCATGCACATCTACGGAAATCTTGTGCTTCACCAGAACCACGGCTGGGCCAGCGGCGGATGGATGTCCGATTCCCTGGTCGACGGCACCGTCGACTCCGGTTCGCAGCAGCAGTGGATCGCGCGCAACAGTCAGTGGGGCAAATGGACCGGCTCCAACTGGAATATGGTGTTCGTCGGAGATCTCACTCCTCCTGCTGGCGAATGGCCCTCGCCGCCTTACACCAAAGTCGCTACCGTCCCCGTC
The DNA here is from genome assembly GCA_964630985.1 of uncultured Occallatibacter sp. GTDB lineage: Bacteria > Acidobacteriota > Terriglobia > Terriglobales > Acidobacteriaceae > Telmatobacter. The sequence goes on along the minus strand of CAZVYV010000047.1, from coordinate 7,552 downwards.
GTGCGCGAGAAGCCGTTTCTTTTTGTTGACGCGCGCGGAAACTATCTTGTCCGCCTGCCTGCGCTGCGGCGCGATAGCTCCGGCATTACCTGGCGCGGAGGCATCACCCCTGGCCGCTCCGTTCCACTCAGCCGCTTTTTCATCGCGCACCCCGGCGATACCGCAGCCGCAATCAACGCGCAGCTCGTTGACGGCAAAAATCTCCTCTTCACTCCCGGCATCTACGAGCTCACCGAACCGATTCGCGTCACCCGGCGAAACACCATCGTCCTCGGCCTTGGGTTCGCAACGCTCAAGCCCATCAACGGCACAGCCGCGCTCACCACCGCCGACGTCGATGGCATAATTGTCGCCGGCCTGCTCATCGATGCAGGTTCCATTGAGTCCCCGGTGCTCGTCGAGGTCGGTCCCCAAGGCAGCCACACGAATCACGCGCGCAGCCCGATTTGCCTCGATGACATCTTCTTCCGTGTTGGCGGAGCGGGCGTGGGACGTGCCGTCGTCGACCTGCGCGTCAATTCCAATGACACGATTATTGATCACACCTGGATCTGGCGTGCCGATCATGGCTCGGGAGTTGGCTGGAACCTGAACACCAGCGCCAACGGTCTCGTAGTCAACGGAGACCGCGTCACTGCCTATGGTCTCTTCGTCGAGCACCACCAGCAATATCAGGTGTTGTGGAACGGCAACGCTGGGCGCACCTACTTCTACCAATCTGAAATTCCCTACGATCCGCCCGACCAGGCGAGCTACTCGAGCGGGTTCGATGCCGCAGGCCGCCAAATCGACGGATGGGCTTCCTACAAAGTCGCCGCCGGCGTCGTCAGCCACGAAGCCTGGGGCCTCGGGGTCTACTCGGTCTTTCGCCACCCAAACGTCGTGCTCACCCGCGCCATCGAAGTTCCGAACAAGCCAGACGTGCGCTTTCATCACATGATTACCATCGCGCTCGACAATCTGGGCGAAATTTCTCACATCATCGACGATGCCGGCGCCGCAGCAACTGCACGGCCGCACGTCATTCAGAAACTGGCTGAATTCCCGTAGGGTGCGTGCCTCGCAATTTATCCATGCTTCGCAGAAACAACCGACCCCCGTCCCGGAGGGACGGAGGAAAATAGCCCAGGACAAGCGCAGCGCAGTCCTGGGAAGGCGATCCGAAAAGATTCTCAAGCCCCGTAGGGGCGACGCGGTTTTGAAGGGGCACGGCTTCAGCCGTGCTGTAATTGGCACAGAATTGAGTTCGGCTTTAGCCGCTGAGGGATGGTTCCTTTTCTTTTGGACCTTTTTCCGCAACCCGTTCCCCCCGCCCTCGAATCCCTGCACCCAAATCGCTCTTATGCGAATCTAGATAGAAGCAGATCCGTTTGCACGCCGTACTTCCCTGGCCCTTACGCAAAATAGAGTTCCATCCAACCTCGGAGAAAACTGTTGTCCGCGATCGACTCCACATTGCCGGCTCTGCCCTCTCAGCCCGCTGCTTCCGGCGACGCATCGGGCGCGCGGCCTGCACAGATGCAGAACCCCAATGTCGCGCTGCCTGTGGCGTGGAAGCCAAGGGTGAATCCGTGGTTGATCGCGATGTCGGTGGCTCTCGCCGCGTTTATGGAAGTGCTCGACACTTCCATCGCCAACGTCGCCCTGCCGCACATTGGCGGCGCACTCGGCGCAAGCAACGACGAGGCCACTTGGGTTCTCACCAGCTACCTTGTCTCGAACGCCATCGTGCTCCCGCTCGGCGGTTGGGCTTCATCGGTCCTGGGCCGCCGCAACTTCTTCGTCTTTTGCATATTAGGCTTCACCGCCGCAAGCTTTCTCTGCGGCATCGCTCCGTCCCTGCCCATCCTGCTTCTTTGCCGCGTGCTTCAGGGAATGTTCGGCGGCGGCATGCAGCCCATGGCCCAGGCCATCATGGCGGACAGCTTCGAGCCGCACAAGCGCGGACAAGCCTTCGCGCTCTACGGCCTGGTCGCCGTGCTCGCGCCGTCCATCGGCCCCACGCTCGGCGGTTGGATCACCGACAACTTCTCCTGGCGCTGGATCTTCTTCATCAATATTCCCGTCGGCATTCTCGCCTTTATCCTTGTTACGCGCCTCGTCGAAGATCCGCCGTGGATCAAGGCCGACCGTTCAAAGCTGCGCAACATGGATTACGTTGGCCTCGGATTTCTCACCCTGGCAATGGGCGGGCTCCAGATCATGCTCGATAAGGGTGAAGAGAACGACTGGTTCTCGTCGCCCTTCATCTGCGTCTTCGCGATTCTCTTCATCATCGGCATCATCGGCCTCTTCCTCTGGGAGTGGAACAAGAAAGATCCGCTCATCAACCTGCGCCTCTTCCGGTACAGCAACTTCGCCATCTGCTGCTTCCTCATGATGCTCGTCGGCGGCGTTCTCAATGCCAACACCGTCCTCCAGCCGCAGTTCACCCAGCAGTTGCTCGGCTACACCGCAACCACTGCCGGCCTTGCCCTCACCTACGGCGGCATCACGCTCGTCTTCATGATGCCCTTGGCCGGCATTGCCACCGGAAGAATCTCCGCGCGCTACCTCGCTGCATTCGGCTTCATGATGCTCGTCATCACTTTCCGTTATGCGGCAATCGTCACCAATTTACAGATGAGCTTCGCCGAGGCGTCGTGGCTGCGCGTCGTGCAAATGTTCCCGTTGCCGTTTTGCTTCATCTCCATCACCACCGCGGCTTATGTCGGCATGCCAAAGGAGCAGAGCAACCAGGTCGCGGGACTCATCAACTTTGTCCGCAACATCGGCGGCTCCATTCTGATTGCCATCACCAACGCCCAGGTCACCAGCCGGGCCATGTGGCATGAGCAGCATCTCCAGCAAGCCATGCAGCCGGGAACCATCGCATTCGACCTTCACCGGCAGGCTCTTATCGGCGCTTATAGCCACGCATTTGGAGCCGCCAATGGCACGGCCCTGGCTCTGGCCCAGATGTACAATCAGTTGATCGCTCAGGCCACCACGCAGGGCTACCAGGACGTCTACATGGAGCTCTCTTACGCCTCCATCATTCTCGTCTTCCTCGCCTTCCTCCTCAGCAAGAACAAGCCCAGCGAAGGCGGTGGCGGCGGAGGCATGCATTAGTTCGCCCGTCCTGTCGTTCGCCCTCCCGTAGTCCCGTAGCCACGCAGTTCCGCACCTATTTACCGCTGTGCCCGATCGCATAGCCCTTTCCGCATATTCGGCCTATAATTCCTCGCAGAATTCCAATGAAGTAAAAAGATGCCCGATCGTTGACATCTTCCGAGGAGGCTTCCATGTTGAAGTCGTTTTTGCTCTTTTTTGCGGTGGTCTTTTTAGCCATAGCGTGCTTACCCTCGCAAGGCCGCAGCGCGCAGCAAACTGGCCCCGCCCTCACTCCTCCGCAAACCGTCACGCCCGCGCCGGCTGCAGCCGCTAAGAATCCGGTCAAGCCCACTCCTGAATCGCAAGCCAAGGCCAAGAGCCTCTACGAGATCGACTGCGCCATGTGCCACGGCGACAACGGCAACGGCAAAACCGATCTCGCCAGCAGCATGGGACTGACCCTCGAGGATTGGACCAATCCCGCCACGCTCGGCAACAAGGAAGATTGGGAGCTGTTCAACGCCATCCGCGTCGGCAAGGATAAGATGCCTCCCGAGACGGAAGGCCGCGCCCCCGACAATGAGGTCTGGAACCTCGTCATTTACATCCGTGGCTTTTCCAAAGGGCGGCCCCCGGCGCCTGCGCCCGCTCAATAGTTTTCTACCATTGAAGTTCGCACCAAGAATCACTCGGTCATCCTGAGCGAGTTTTGGTGTGTTTTTTACACCAAAGCGTGTCGAAGGACCTGCATTTCGTGATGCCGAGTTCTGCAAAGAACTTCCGGGACACCGCGCTACGGCTGATCGGCAGTTCCTGGCCATGCGGCGTCCTCCGTGATGCCTCGTCTTCTATCATCATGAAGCGATGGCAAAGACGTCTGACTTTCAAAATAGATGGGCGCTCATCACCGGGGCCAGCTCCGGGATCGGCGCGGCCCTTGCGCGTGAGCTGGCCGCGCGCGGCGCAAAACTGATCCTCACTGCGCGCCGCCGCGATCGCCTTGACGCTCTCGCCGCTGAGCTTGCCGCCAAGGGCCCCGACACGCGAATCGAAACGCGCATCATCGTCGCCGATCTCAACGATCCTGCCGCGCCCCAGCAAATCTTCGAAGCCACTGAAGGCGCCGGCCTTGTCGTCGACATTCTCGTCAACAACGCAGGCCTCGGCCAGTTCGGCGCTTTCGTCATCAACGATGCCGATCAGGAATTCAGCATGGTTCGCGTCAACTGCGAAGCCGTAGTACGCCTCTCGCGCCTCTTCTTGCCCCGCATGGTCGAGCGCCGCCGCGGCTGGATGCTCGTCGTTGCCTCCGCTGCCAGCTTTCAGCCGGTCGCCTATCTCTCCACCTACGCAGCTACGAAGGCCTTCGACCGTTTCTTCGCGCTCGGTGTCGGCGCAGAAGTCGCCAGGTTCGGCGTGAAAGTCACTGCGCTCTGTCCGGGAACCACGGAGAGCGAGTTCATTCAGATAGCTCGCGCCAACCAGTTTCTGAATCGCAATCAGCAGTCGGCCGCAGACGTCGCGCGCATCGGAATCGAGGCGCTCGCACGCGGGCAGCACACCATCAGCACGAACCTCACCGGCAAGCTCCGTTCATTTCTCGTCCGCTTCCTGCCCGTCGACGTCATCACCGGGTTCGTCGAGAAGTTCGCTCGGCCGAAACCGTAATCAATACCCGGCGCACCTGGGCCTCCACTTTCGCTCGTGTCCGCCCCTGTCGGATGGTTTATTACTGCGGATTTGCCGTCAGCTTGAACGACTCGAAGAAGTGATTCACGTCCTCCTCCCGCCACTCCTCGGTGTTGGGAAACGTGGCAATCAGCATGTACAGGTGAGTCCCCGCCAGAATCAGCCTCCCGTTCAGAATTCCGCCCTGCGCATTGCGCGCCACAAACTCCCGGCTCACATGTCCATCGATTTCCCGATGCGATTCGCTCACCAGGCTCGTTTGCGTCCGCCCCAGCGCCCCGTCCCGCGCCATGTCCAACGTCTTTTCCTGGTCTTCGCTGGCCGCGCGCTCTACCGGCGGATTATCCGCCCAGGCCACGGCATAGGTCGTGTCGGAATTGACCGCAGCCTCGATCATCGGCACCTGCTCCACAATTCCGTGATCGCTGTACGCCGGAATCTGGGTCTCGCTCACCGCCGCCGGCATCTGCACCGTAAACCCATCCGCGCTCCGGTCAACCGTTTGCCATGCCAGCGTGCCGGGCCCCGGATTCGACCCGCCCCCATGCCCGCCGAGCCCGAAATCCGCCCGGTACTCCCACAGGAGGTACGCCACCACACCGATCAGCAGAATCCCCAACACGAGGCTGAACGGTCGCTTCACTCCTCCAAGAGTGCCCAATCTGCCCCTGTGTTTTCAAGCAGATTCCCCTTTTGGGCCAAATTGTGTGCCAAAGACGCCAAAAAGCCGGCAACCGCCTCAATTTCCACATGCGCTGTCCACATCTTCTTCCGAATAGCCTTGCAACCTTTTCCGGGATTAGGCATCCTAACAATTAATTAGCAGAGGCTTCCCCAAACGTCCCGCCAAAGAAAGGCAACAACTCTCTCTTGAGGGTTCTTCGGAACCTCTTCCCACAATCCCCCCTGGTTTCCCTCCCAAAACTGCCTCTCGAGCGGGCCTACCGGAAGGTAGGCCCACATGCTCTCCCTTCTGACGTGTCCCCTGCCCTCAAGAAGTAATGCTGGGCTCTGCCCGGCTGACGTGCCGCGTCCGCACACGCTTGGCCCTCGCCGCTTAAGAAAAGTAGCGCTGGCCTCTGGCCGGCTGTCGTGCGGGCGTCCTCGCCCGCACTTCGCGTTTGCCACTAAAATCGACGGAGGCGATGCCCTCTCAATCCAGCAAGAAAAAGAAGTCTTCATCCACCGTCAAAGCCCACGACGACCGTCTATCCAAAGCCGGTCTGGCGCGAGGTCTGCGCAAGAAGTCGTCGTCGCCCGTCCGCAATTCTCGATTCGACCGTGCGGACACCGAGGAGGTGTCCACTCCGCCGCCCGTCCCTGTCCGCGCTGCCAACGGTGTCGAATGGCTGCGAGTCCCCGGTTGGGATCTCCCCTGGCTCTGGGCAGGATTCTCCACCCGCAAGGGCGGCCTCAGCCGCGCCTATTGTGCCGAAGCCGCACCGGGCCTGCCCGCCATGGAGGGCCTGCCCGCTGTCGAGGGCGAACTGAATCTCGGCCTCACCGAAGCCGACACCCGCAAAATTGTTGTTGCCAATCGCCGCCTCCTCGCGCAAGCCATCGCATCCGATCCAAAAACCCCACTGGTCGCTGTCCGCCAATTTCATTCCAATCGCGTCGTCCACGCCGTCCGCGCCGATGCCGCCCGCGCCCACCCGCAAAAGGCCGACGGGCAAATCACCAATGAGTCTGGCTTTCTACTCGCCATCCAGACCGCCGACTGCATCCCCGTTCTCGTGGCCGATCGCAAGTGCCGCGTCGTGGCTGCCTTCCACGCCGGCTGGCGCGGCACCGTCAAGCGCATCGTCGAATCCGGCGTCGGCACCATGCGCCTCGCCTTCGGTTCCCAACCTGAAGATTTGATCGCCGCCATCGGTCCCGGTATCGGCCTTTGTTGTTACGCCGTCGGTGAAGAAGTTCTATCGGAATTCGAATCCCAATTCTCTTACGCGCGCGAATTGTTCAAGGAAGTCTTCGATTCCGATCCCGTCCGCAAGAAATACCCCATGCTCTTTCTCACGCAGCGCGCGCCCGGCCACTCGCCCATCGGTCCCAGCCTTCACGTCGATCTCGTCGAGGCCAACCGTCGCCAGCTTCTCGCCGCCGGCCTCAAGCCTGAATCCATTCAAGTCATCGGCGGCTGCACCCAGTGCCACACCGATCTCTTCTTCTCCCATCGCGCCTCGCACGGCCACACCGGCCGCATGATGGCCGTCATCGGCATTCGCCCCTGAGGAAGGAGCAGGGACCTTCAGGTCCCTGAATAGGCGCAACAAACTTGCCTGGCCTTCAGGCCCGGTCGTCGCCGCTCAATTTGCTTTTTGAGGAAAATCTGAATTGCCGCGAAAAACTTAACGCACCAGCGCGGCTACGCTTTTGAAGCCTCGCCCGGGTTCACCAGGTCGCGCAATTCCTTTGAAGGTTTGAAGTAGGGAACTTTCTTGGCGGGAACGTCGACGCGTGCGCCGGTCTTGGGGTTGCGCCCAATGCGAGGTTTGCGCTGGCGGATGCGAAACGAGCCGAAGCCCCGAATCTCGATCTTGTCTCCGCTTTGCAGGGCGCCAATCACGGAACTGAAGATCGTCTCAACAATCACCTCGCCGTCGCGCCGGGTCAAATCACCCAGGCCGGTCACCTTCTCCACCAAGTCCGCCTTTGTCATCTCCCACTAACCTCCGCATCCAGCATAACCGGATTGTGCCGAGGAAAGCACGAAAATGCAAGCCCCTTTCTGGAAATTATCCTTTGCGCATCAGCAGTTTGGCCAATT
>CAZVYV010000046.1:12156-14183 GCA_964630985.1 uncultured Occallatibacter sp. | reverse complement strand
TAAGCCCTTAAAGGAGCCTCTCGATGGTCGACACGACGTGGCCCCAAGCCCTTAAATGGGTTCTCGTCTCCGAAGGCGGGAACGACGATGATCCCGACGATCCCGGTGGTCGGACCAGCCGCGGCATCACGCAGCGCGAGTACAACGCCTATCGGAGCATGAACGGGCTCCCCGCGCTCGACGTGTGGAAAGCATCGCAGCAGGATGTCGACAACATCTACCGAGCCTCATATTGGATGCCGTGGTGCCCGACGCTACCGCCCGGCGTCGATTATGAGTTCTTCGATGAATGCGTGAACGCCGGCCCGCACGCGGCGATCGTCATCCTGCAGCGGGCGCTCGGCGTCGCCGATGACGGCCATATTGGCATGATCACGAGCGCGGCCTTGAGCGGCGCAGACTTTCCGACCCTGATCAAGAAATACTCGGCGGCGCGCACGGCGTACTACCGGGGCCTGCGCGGGTTCTGGAAGTATGGCAAAGGCTGGCTCAACCGCGTTGACTTTGCGGAGAAAAACGCGCTATCTCTGCTTCAACCCACGGGAGCCCCAAATGTCGGCCCTCAAGCAAGTAATCCAAGACCTCCAATCGGGTAGCCTTTCAGCACTGGCCGGCGACACCGGCTTGCTTGCGCAGGCATTGCAGGAAATCGACACGATCATCGTGGCGGCTTCAAGCGACATTGCGGCTTTGAAGACGCAGGTGGCGGCTGTCACGACGACGGTCAAGGGGCTGTCATGAAGGTCGATCCTACGACGATCTTCTGGATCAGCCTGTTCGCCACGATCGGGCAGGGCATCGCGGGTGGAACGGTACATCTTACCGGGCTCGTGCCGGATGCTTATCTTCCCGTGGTCACTGGTTGGCTCAGCTTGGCGGTGTTCTGCGCCATGTCATTCCTGACTGCGATGAATGGGTTCTCGTCGAACAAGTCCGGGCCTTTCGCGCCTCCACCGACGATCGCAGAGGCGAAGACCATCATGGCCGAGGCGGAAAAGCCGAAGCCCTAACTCTGGAGATTTCCATGTCCTGGCTCACATCGGTTCTCGGCTCGCTCACTCCCACCGAGATCAGCGCTCTCGGCTCCGGCCTTAGCCAGGCCAGCCAGACGCAGGAGATGCAGCTGTTGCAGAGCATGATCGACAATCCGCCGCAGGCGGCCAGCTTCCTTGCGACCTTGCAGGGCATCCGGGGCGTGCCGCCGGCGGTGATCAACTATGCCAGCGCGGCGGTGGCGGCCATGACCGCGGGCGACAAGACGTCGTTCACCGGCAACATGGTCAACGCCAAGAACGCGGTCCTTACGCAGCAGTCGGGGCTTTCCTCGATCCTCTAAGCTGCGCAGCTTCATAGGAGGCTACGATGCCCGATCCGGTCGATCCTCGTCGCGACCCGCGCGTTGTGGGTGAAAGTCCTCCTATGGCGCACCCCGATCCTCGGTTCACGACTCCTCCACAGGGACCACGCCCCGGCTGGGCAGGATCGGACCCGGCCGGCTGGGGCGTTCGCAGGTATGAGGATCAGGCGGCGGTTGCCCAGGAACGCGAGCAGGTCGCAGTAGCTGGCGTGGAGAGCGAAGCGGCTCTCGCTGCCGCCGAGCAGGAGAGCGCGGCGGCCGCGGCGGCTCAGCAGGTGGCGGCCGAGGCTGCAGTCAACGCTGCGGCACCATGGGCCATCAATCAGCCCCTGGAACTTACGGACCCCAACACCGGGATCACGGCGGTCTTCGGCGCGCACGCCGACAGCAGCAACACGGTGTTCTTGCGCATCACGGTTCCGGGGTACGATACCCCCGGAGAGCCACCCACGGTCGTCCCGGCGAAGACCACCACGTTCCTGTTCACTCGTGGGGCTGGGCTGATACAGACCCTTCCTTCGTAGGAGGCCTCCATGGGCGCAGGCCAATGGTTTTGGATCGTCTATGTGATCTGCCTGCTCATTACGGGCTGGTCGAACTACCCCTTCCAGCCGGGCGCGTACCGGCCGTTCATGGGCAGTCTCGTGCTCTACATCCTGATTGGTCTTCT
>CAZVYV010000046.1:0-12056 GCA_964630985.1 uncultured Occallatibacter sp. | reverse complement strand
GAGTACGACAAAGAGGGCAAGACGGACGCCCGTTGACTTTTTATAGTCATGGGAACAATATCCCCTAATCGAGTGGCAGGCGTAACCTGCCGTCGCGTAGTGCCCCGTAAGGCACCGGAGAGCGGAAATGGCCGAAGACGACACGCCAGACGATGATCTCGTAGTTGATTTGACCGATGACGAGCCGGTCGACGATCCGGTAGATGAGCCAGACGCGGATGCGGACGCAGATGAACCTGCCGACCCTGATGCACCGGACGATCCGGCGGCAGCAGCACCCTCGCGTCGCGACACGCGCATTCAGAGCCTCTCCGAGCGCAACCGTCAGCTTGCGGCCGAACAGGCCCGGCTTACCCGCGAACTTGATCAGATGCGGCGCAGCCAGCCGCAGCCTGCGTACCAGCCTCCAGCTGAAACTCCTGCACAGCGTGCTGAGCGCCTTGCGCTTCTTTCTCCCGAAGACCGCATCCGAACCGAGCTTCATGAGAGCCAGCAGGCGTTCGAGCAGCGGCAGCAGCAGATGCTTCGCACGCTGCAGGATCAGACCGACATCACCTCTTTCGAGTCTCTCGCAGCACGCAATCCGCTCGCTGCGAAGATGCGAGACGAGGTTGAGCAAGCTTTGCAGGGAGCTCGCGCTCGCGGGCAAGACCTTCCCCGCTATGCCGTCTTCACCTACCTCGTTGGACAGAAGGCACTCGCTCAGCAGGGTAAGGGCAATCGTGCGGCGCGACGCAACCAGCAACGGCAGGCGGCTCGGCCCGCGGCCGCGCGCGGTGACGTCAGTTCCTCGCGGCAGCGCACGACCGGAGACACCGCCGGTGATTTCGAGAAGCGTTTCGGGGACGTACCAATCTAAGGCGGCTCCTCGTCGCCTTAACTGTGGAGAGCAGTGATGGCGACAAATTCAGCAGCCCAATTCTCTGGCGACATTACCCCATATATCGCCACCAAGACCCTTCCACTCGCACGTCGTCAGCTCGTGGTCTATCAGTTCGGCGATCCGGCCACGCTGCCGAAGGGCATGGGTACGACTTACACCGCCTCCCGCTACAATCGCGTTCCGCTCCCCTTCGCCCCGCTCTCGGAAGGCGTGCCTCCGATCGGGCAAACCATGACCCTGCAGCAGGTGTCTGCGCAGGCTCAGCAGTGGGGCGACAAGATCACCATTACCGACGTCGCGGAAATGACGATCAAGCATCCGCTGTTCAAGAAGGCGATCGAGCTCCTCGCGCTGCAAATCGCCGAAACACTGGAGCGCAACACCTTCGTCAACCTGCTCGGCGGGACGCAGATAAATTATGTCAATTCGCGCGGCGCCCGAGCTTCCCTCGTTGCCGGCGACGTTCTCAACCCGCACGAGATCAACCGCGCTTCGGCCATGCTGATCAATCTCGGTGCTCCCCGGTTCATGGGTGACGAGATCACCGACATGAAGCTGGAGGCCGACGCCGGCGGGGCCAAGGCTTCCAACAATCCGCGCAAGATGCCGCATTACGTCGTGGTCGCGCATCCGTTCCCGCTCGGGGACTTTTCGGAGAACGCGACGGTCGTCACCGCCTGGTCCTACAGCGACTTGAACCGCCTCTACAATTACGAGGCCGGAGAGTGGCGCGGGATGCGCTTCTGCCAGACCAACATGGTGCCGACCTTTACCGGGGTTGCGCTCATTTCGGGATCGGCGGTGGGTGGTGGATCGTTGCCGGCCGGAACCTACATCATCCAGGTGACCGGGCAGGACACGCAGAACCAGTATGAGAGCCAAATCTACCAGGTGTCGGCCGGCATCGTGGTCGGCGCCAACGGCGCCATCCAGGTTACGCTGCCCTCGACCGCCGGGTACACCTACAACGTCTACATCACCACGGCCGGCGCGAGCCTTCCTTTCAACCTCGGGCTCTCGGCTTCCGGGCCCGTGAACGGCCCCTACGCGGGGCAGGCGACGCAGATCGCGCCCGGCACCGTCGCCACGATCACCGGGATCGGCGTTGCGCAGGTGCCTCCGGCGGCTCCGGCGACCGGCGTCACGGTTTATCCGACGTTCATCTTCGGGCGGGGGTCTTACGCTCAGGTGGTGCTCGACAACGTGAAGTTCACCTACCTCAAGGAAGCCGATAAGTCGGACCCCCTCAATCAGCTCCGGGTGGTTGGCTGGAAGAATTTTTACGGCACGCTCATCCAAAACAGCCAATTCTTCATGCGGTTGGAGAGCACGTCGGCGTTCAATTCGACCTTCGGGTAAGGAGACCACCATGGCTTATAGACTCACCTATAGTGCTAACATCGATTGGGTCGGCCCCGGCACCGGCCCCATGGGCAACAATCTCTCTCCTGCGCTGCCACTGGGCGGGCGCGGTGGAGCGCAGACCCTGCAGTACTCGAACCAGCAGGGTGGGCAGAACACCCTCACGTTCCTGTCTGCCGACATCACGACGCTGACCAACGCCATGGCGGCCGACATCAAGGCGCAGATGCTCGCGAGCATCACGCGCGTTCAGAACTTCTCCACCGGGACGGACTGACATGGCGACTGGAACCGGCGGCACGAACGCCAACAGCTCGCTGACCTCGCTATTGGTCAGCAGCGCCATGGCCGCCGCGGACATCGCGACGATCGCCAACGACATCCTCGACGACCGGGTGAACCTGCCTCCGAACAATCCGACGTCGGCGCTCAACGTGATTCCTTCGACGCAGATATTTCCGGGGGCCTTCGCGCAGACGGGATTGCTCTACATCCCCAACCGCGGCATCCTCAAGTGCTTCCCTGGCGACTATGTGATGGTCGACACGGTGTCGGGCTGGCCGATCCTCGTTTCTCGCACCGCGATCGGCATCGCGGGCACAGTGTGGACCTCGTAACATGGCAAAGAAGCCCCACGAAACACCGAAGATCCCTGTCGATCCTGCCTTGCTCAATAACGTCGAGCGGGAGGAGCTGGAGAAGGCGGCTCGCGCCGACGTCGATGAGGAGATGAAGCAGGCGGCGCGCGACAAGTATTTCGCGGACGTCAAGGACAAGCTGCGGCGCCGTCACACCCCGGCCGAGCGCTATGAGCGCCTGCTGATCAATGCGGCGCCCTATGTGCCGTTCCTCATGCTCGACGGCGTGATGTTCTACCACAGCCACACCTACAAGGTGACCGGCGCGCAGGCCGCGGTGCTTCGCGAGCAGATGCAGCGGTCGTGGCTGCATCAGGATGAGATTGACGGGCGCAACAAATTCAATCCATATCGAGTGCAGAGGAACGTGGTGATCGGCCCCCGGGACCAGGGGACGTCGACTCGCGGTTTCTCGACAGGAGCACTCGTCACCCTGGACGAAGCGGACGAGAAGGAAGCCATGGAGGCTTAGTTGTTGGACCGCCCAAAGAACGCAGACCCGAAAGGGAGCCTGAAAGAGGAAGCCGCTGATATCGCCGTCGCGATCACCATTCAGTCCCAGGTCAATCCGCGCCGGACTATCGTGATGCAGACCTACATGGAGCGTGACGCTCCGAACAGGGCTTTTCACGAGTTGACCGACAAGCTGTCGACGGTGATCGACCGGCAGGAGGCCAAATACGATCTTGTCGGTGCTCGTGACAAGCTCGTGGTCGACAAGCAGCAGGTGACGCTGGCCGAGGCGCAGTACGCGCTGATCGGCGGGAAGAACGAGGCGGAGTGGAAAGAGCGGGGGCGGCAGGGACCGCCGAAGTTGTCCGCTTCGGAGCGCCAGTCCAAGTCGAACCTGGAGCAGACGATCAAGGGTGCGCGCAAGCAGATCGAGAAGCTCGAAAAAGAGATCGTCGAGATCGAGGCGAAAATTGCAAAGGTGGACTGATGGCGACGCTGACAGCAGCGCAGATTTGTACGCTTGCCTGCCAGATCGCCAAGTGCCCTGGTTACACGTCGCAGGCTGGGCAATTTCTCAATACCACCCTGCAAGACCTCTGCCAGAACTTCGACCTCGACGCTGCTCTCGGCTCCAATGTCTTCACCTTCAACTCGGCAGTGGGTACCGGATCCGGCCCTTACACGCTGCCGACTGATTTTCTGCGCGTGCAGGTGAAGGACGGCAAGGACGAGTTTTTCTACACCATCAGTGGCGTGCCCTATCCGCTCATTCAGGTGACGAAAGCCGAGTACGATTGGTTCGTGCAGACGCCGGGGTTCCAGTCCTATCCCTACAACTACGCGACCGACCTTTCGCAGAGCCCGCCGCAGCTGTTCGTGTGGCCGCCTGCGAGCGGGGCCTATGCCTGCACGATGCGTTACTATCGCCTCATGCCCGATATCACGACGCCGGAAACGTCGGCCACCGTGCCGTGGTTCCTCAACAGCCAAATCCTGATAAATTGGGTTGCCGGCAAGCTCATGCAGGTGACGGGCGATGAGCGCGCGGCGCAGTATCTCGCCGATGACGATGATCGGGCTCCGATCGGTGCCGGCACGTTGCTGCGCAAGTTCCTCAAGAACGTCGAGGACCGCGAGGGCGCGGTGCATACGGTGGGGCTGGACCGGCGTCGGTTCGGGCGCCCGTTCGATAGGCTAAAAAATACCAAAAATATAGGGTGGTGAATATATTCCTATGAAAAAACTCCTCGTTCTCCTGTTCTGCCTGCTCGCCTCGCCTGCGCTCGCGCAGACCGGCAGCGCAAAATCGGCAGCCACACTCAATACCGAAGTCAATACGCTGTGGCCGGATAACACCAGCGGAACGATCACGCCCTTCAACGCGCGCCAGACTTTGCTCGACCTGGTGGCGTCCTATTTCAACACGGCGGGGCTGACCCCTACCGGGACCGGCAATCCGGTGCTCGCCACGAGCCCGACGATCGCTTCTCCGACGTTGAGCGGGACGACGACGGTCACGCAGATCAACGGTTCCCCGTGGCCGACGAATCTCCTGCTTTCCAGCGCGGCGCCGGTCATAGGCTCTTGCGGTGGGGGCACGCCGGCCATCACGGCCAACAATGGCACTGCGGCTTTCACCATCACGGTCGGAAGTTCGGCGACCTCGTGCGCGGTCACGCTGCCCACGGCGGTGACGCAATGGGTGTGCCACGCCGAGGATGTCACGACGCAGACGACGACGGTGTTCCTGACCAAGCAGAGCGCGTCGAGCGCGACGGGCGCGACGTTCAAGAATTGGAATACGGCGGGGTCCAACGTGGCGTGGTCGACGTCTGATGTTCTCCTTGTGAGCTGCTTCGCCATATGAAATCGCCCCTACCAGGAATGCCGATCGTTTGGGGTCCGCAGGGGGTGACGGACACGCTCGACTCGTCGACCTCTATTTCAGGGTCCATGCAGTCGCTCCAAAACATGATCCCGGAGCCCACGACCAAGAACCTCTGGCAGTGCCGGCCGGCCGCGCAGCAGCTCGCCAACCTGGCGTCGGGCGGGTCCGGGAGCGGATTTTCGAGCGGCTTTTCGAGCGGCTTCGGCGGCACTGGAGATTTCGCGGCAGCAACGTACATCTCGTGCCTGTTCAATACCGGCACGCGCATCTACGGGATGTTCTCCAACAGCACGACGGGGACTGACCAGCCCTTCTGCTACGACATCCGCACGCAGCAATTCGTGACCATTTCCGGCGTCACGGCGGCGAACACGCCGACCAGTCCTGCGCAGCAGGGGCCATGGAACCCGCCCTCGATGGCTCTCGTC
Organism: uncultured Occallatibacter sp.; assembly: GCA_964630985.1. Lineage (GTDB taxonomy): Bacteria > Acidobacteriota > Terriglobia > Terriglobales > Acidobacteriaceae > Telmatobacter. The sequence continues at coordinate 6,404 of CAZVYV010000046.1, read as the reverse complement.
GGGGGGTATATCATCGTGGCGCATCCCGGGTTTACGGGAGCCGGCGGGAATTTCTTCGGTGTCATCACGATCACCAACCCCAACGCCCTGACCTGGACCGCGCAGAACACGCTGGTAAATCCGCTCGTGTTCCCGCCACAGTGGGTCGAGAATTTCAACGGGCGCTGTTTCTTTCTCGTCAATCCGCCGGCCGGTCAGCCCGCGGCGTACATGTCGGACAGCCTCAACGCCATCCAGATCACCAACGCCAACCAGATTCTGACCTTCGGCGACAACACGCCGCTGACGTGCGCCGCGGGGCTCGGCTTGAACAACCTGGTGACCGGCGGCATGACGCAGTCGCTCATCGTGTTCAAAGGCGTGAGCACGATCTGGCAGGTGACGGGAGACTACGCCCTCGGCAATTTGCAGCTCAACTCGCTCAACGTCGCGACCGGCACCTTCGCGCCGAATACGCTCACGTCGACCGAGCAAGGTCTGTTGTTCATGGCGCCGGACGGTATTCGCCTGATCGACCTCAACGCCACGGTGCACGACCCGATCGGCAAGGATGGACAGGGGGTGACGACGCCCTTCTTCTACGCCCTCACGCCCTCACGCGCGTGTGCGAGCTACAACGGCGGCGTTTACCGGGTCCAGGTGCAGAATGGGTTTGTGTCCGGCGCTCCGCAGCAGGAGTGGTGGTACGATTTCTCCCGCGAACTCTGGTCCGGTCCTCACACGACCAAGGTCAGCCTGATCGTCGCGTACCAGAACACGTTCATCGTCACGATCCAGAACGCGGGTCCGATCCTCTACCAGAGCGATCAGGTGCAGTACACCACGAGCAATTTCGTCGAGCTCGGGGTTCCGCTGACCTTCACCTGGTGGACGTCGTTTCTCCCCGATACCGACCAGATGGCCGAGGTGTCTGTCGTCGAGACGACGGTGCACGCGGCACTCGTCACCAACCAGACTTTGACCGCAGAAGCGATCAAGCAGGATGGGACGGTGCTCGATACGGTCACGCTGCAGGGCTTTGGAACCCCGACTGTTTGGGGTGCGTTCCTGTGGGGCGGGGCGCCGTGGGGCGGTACGACCAGCAGCGCGCTGGGGTCCAACCCGCTTTACCCGCGGCAACTGGCATGGCACTACCCGATCGTGTTCCGGCGTGGCTCCATACAGATCACCGGAGCTTCGGTCGCCGGGCTCAAGATCGGGCGCTTGCACATGCGCTATGAGGTTCTCGGATATTTGCAGCAGGTGGCTTGATGAAACGCTATTTTCTCGGGCTCGTGTTCTCGTTGTGGACGTCGGTGGCTTGCGCCGGAGTGACGTGCTCGCTGCCTTACGATCTCCTCGATGACAACACCGCGTACGCCTCGCAGGTGATGGCGAACTACAACGCCATAATCACCTGCCTGACGAACGCCGCCGCGGCCGGCGCCAATGACGACATTACGGCTCTGCTCGCGCTGACGACGCCTATCCCGGCTTCGGCCGGCGGGTCCGTCGTCTATGTCGGCGGTACGTCGGGGGGCAGCGCCAATGCTCAGACGATCACACCTCTCACGCCGACCGGGCTGGCGCTGACCAAGGGGAATTTCGCCGTTTTCGTCGCGGGCTTCACGAACACGGCCGCGATGCAGCTCAACGTGAACGGCACGGGTCTGACGAATTTCTACCAGCAGACCCCGAGCGGGCCGATCGCGATGACCGGGGGAGAGGTCATCCTCAACCAGCTGGTCATCGCCGTCTATGACGGCACGCAGTGGCAGCTGGTCAACAACGGCCCGCAGAAGGGCGGGTTTGGGCCTCTGCTCACGATCGCCTCGGCGACGACCACCGACCTCGGGACGGTGCCCACACATAACGCGGACATCACGGGGACGACGACCATCACGTCGTTCGGGCAGAGCGCTCTCACGACGTTCCCGCTCTACAAGGTGGTGTTCTCCGGCGCCCTGACCATCACCTACAACCAGACAAATTGCTCGACGACGGGGGGCTGCATCCTCACGCCCGGTGGGGTGAATATCGTCACGGCGGCGAACGACACCGCCGAGCTTCTCTATCTTGGAACGGGATCGAGCGGACCCGGTAATTGGCAGGTGATCAATTATCAGCGCCAGAGTGGGCAGTCGCTGACGGCGCCGACTCCCCTGTGCGGGTTCGTCGGGCTTGTGTCGGCGAACGGCGCCAGCCAGTCGACCATCACGTTCTCGTGGACACAATCGGTGCTGCTCAATTCGAGCAATACCCCGATCTATTCGGCCTCAGAGAATGGAACGATCAACATCACGACCAGTGGGGCTGGAGGGCTCGACACCGGGAGCCCGGCGAACAACACGTTTTATTACCTCTACGGCATCTCCAACGGGACGCTCTACAACGGCTTGGCGAGCCTGTCCGCGACGTCGCCGACCCTGCCGAGCGGCTACACCTACGTCTGCCGGTATGGAGCGATCAAGACGAACGGATCGGCCAACCTCTATGGCACCAAGCAGCTCGGCAATGAGGCGTGGTACGTGAATGGAGGGGCCAACCTGGCGACGTCGTTGCCCTTGATTGTCAACGGCGTCGATAGCAGCTCCAGCTGCGGCGCTGCGGCGCCGAGCCCGACGTCGATCACGGTCTACGGCACGTCGGGCGCGGGGGTATGGTTCCCCACGGGGGCGACGGCGGCCGATTTTGTGCTGTGGAACGGCTACAACAACACCTCTCCGACGGCTGAGACTTTCATTGCCCCTAGTTCCGCTTACACCGGCATCACCGGAACGGCGGTGGTCAATCCGCCGCCGTTGGGGCTGCCACAGGGCACGACGCCCGCTACGCTCCTCGGACGTCTAAAGTTCGAGACGGCGGCGATCCTGTACTGCAGCACTTCCCCCGGGGGCGCGGTGTTCGCCTACGGCTGGAAAGACAGCGTGAACGCGAATTGAACTAGGACAACCAACGTGCTAGACACAAACGGCCTTAACTCGAAGGGGTACACACCATGAAGCGACTTTACGCAGCTCTTGCCGCCATCGTGGTGTCGGCCGGCATCGCGCTCGGCGCGGTCAGCATCACGCCGTTCACGGGTCCGCAAGACCCCAGCCAGCTGTTCTTCTACCTCAACACCCTGATCCAGGCGTTGAACGGTCCGAGCTTCCAGCCTTCGGTCCAAACCTTCGCTAATTTCCGCAACGTCCTCGACAATGGCGCGATCGCGATCTACCAGCGGGGCACCGTTGGAACGACGATCACGACCTGTGGCACGACCACGATCCCACAGACGGCCTATGGCGCCGATCGCTGGGGCTGCAATGCGAATGTGACGTCCGGCGCCGGCCGCATGGAGGTGGTGTCGTCCACCCCGTCGCCGCCGACCGGCTATCAGCAAGTCGAGACGCTGTATCGCACCTCCGGCTCTCTCGCGCAGCCGATCTGTGCAATGCAGGAAGTTCCTGGCGCGCTGTCCACTGCGCTGCAGGGGCAGAATGTCGTTTTCAGCGTGAACATCGCCGCGCTCGCCGCGCTCGTTGCCGACAACGGCGGCACGGCCAACATGTACATCTTCACGGGCACCGGCTCGGACCAGGGCTTCGGCTCGTTCACGGCTTCGCCCGCGATCACCCCCGCCTGGACCACCATTGCGACGACGGGCTCGTTTTCGGTAACCGGCCTGACAACCTCATTTGCGCGGTTCCAAGGGACGGCGGTGATCCCGACTGCGACCACCGAGATCGCCGTCGCGATCTGTTTCACCCCGTCGACCGCCGTGAGCGGTGGCACCACGGACGGGATCGCCTTCGTCGGCGCACAGCTGGAGCAAGGCACCGTCGCTTCGTCGTTCGAGTTCAAGCCCGCGGCTTGGGATCAGGCCGCTGCAAATCGCTATTTCGTCGCCATCCCCGAAAGTGCCACGTCGGGTGCGGTGCAGTCTCCGGCAGGCAATGGCGCGACTACCACGACGTGCTCGCTGTTCATCCCGTTCCCTGGGACGATGCGCGCCGCTCCGACCTTCGCGGCCTACGGCACCGCGCTCTCCACGTCGACCTGGACGATCACGCACGTCGCCACCGCGACGGCGCTCGCCACGACTTATCTCGTGGTCGACGGCGCCAATACGCCGACCGGAGGCAGCTTGACCGCCACGGTGGCTTCGGGATTGACCGCCGGGCAGACCTGCGTCCTTACCAGCGCGGCCGGCGGGTCGATCCTCGGTTTCAGCGCCGACTACTGAGGAGAGCACCATGGAAGACAAGATGGGCGGCATGAAGGGGGGCAATATGCACAAGGGCCTCAAGGACCGATCGCTGCCCGCGGTCGACTCCAGCCAGAAGCCCCCGAGTGGGAGCGTCAACAGTGAAACCACTCGCAAGGAAGTCGCCCCCAACGCCGCCACGATTGGTCCCCGTACCGCGTGAGTTCGGCGGCCTGAATTACCAGAGGGAAGCCTTGGGCGACATCGCCCGGGAGCTTCCCTCTCTTTTCGAGATGCACCATAAGGAGCTGGCGGTCGACCAGGACAAGGCCCCGCTGGACCCCGATTGGGATCGGTTCTTCAACTACGAGCTTTGCAATCAGCTGTTCATCCTGACGGTGCGCGACGGGCCGGCGCTGGTCGGGTACATGTTCAACATCGTCGGGCCCCATCTCCACAAGAAGTCGACGCGCTGGGCGCACATCGACATGTATTGGCTCTTGCCCGCTTACCGTGTAGGCTGGACCGGCGTTCGCATGTTCGTGGAAAACGAGCTCATGTTGAAGGGCTTCGGCGTCAAGAAGGTGACCTCGATCGAGAAGGCGCACTTTGCCAACGACCGCGGCCGGCGGAATGCCCTGATCTACAAGCGGCTCGGCTATATGGTCGAGGACATCGCTTACGCCAAGTGGATAGGTGATTGATGAGCAGCATCACTCCGGCCGGCGGTGTCGGCATCCCGCAGCCCTACCAGCTCACGCACCAGGCCGGCGCCGACCAGGGCGCCTATGGCGGAGCGCAGAGCCTCGGGCAGTACAATCTCGGCGGCCAGAACCTCGGGCAGTACCAGAATCTCGCTCAGCAGGGCGTGAACAATCCCTACGCGGGCCTCTACCAGCAGGGCGCCGGGCAGGCTGGCGGCATGGGCATCGCCGGCGGACAGCAGGCCTACGGCGCCGGCGGACAGCTGATGAACAGCGGGTTGAGCACGCTGCCCGACGTGACGGCGCTGCTCAATCTCGGCTTCGACCCTCAGAACGCGCTCTATGCGCGCACGCAGCAGCAGGTGCAGGACCAGTCCGCGGCGCAGGCGTCAGCGTCCGGTGTGGGGGGAACGCCCTACGGCCAGGGGCTGATGAACCAGAACAACTCCAATTTCAACATCGACTGGCAGAACAACGAGCTGCAGCGGGCGGCGACGGGCGCGAGCGCGGCCGGGGGCCTGATGAACCAGGCGGGCAGCACGATCGGGCAAGGCGCCGACCTGCAAAGCGGCGGCATCCAGGAGCTCCTGCAGGGCTACGGCCAGCCCTACAACACGTTCCAGGGCATCAATGCGAACGCGCTCAACACGCTCCTGGGTGCGAGCCAGTACGGGCAGGGGGCCGCGGCGATCCCGCAGATGCAGATTCAGGACTACATGTCCTATCTCAATCAGGCCAACCAGAACGCCCAAACGCAGAACCAATCGACCGCGCTCGCGCTCAACAAGTCCCAGCAGGAGGCACAGCAGCTCCAATCCATGGGCCAGGGGATAGGCCAGCTTGCCGGCATGGGCATGGGTGGCGGGTTTGGCGGTGGCGGGTTTGGCGGTGGCGGGTTCGGGCAGTTCGGCATGAACCCGTTCTCCTCGTTCTTCGGTGGCGGCGGGTCGCAGAACGGCTACAACCCCTACCAGTACGCCCAAATCCCCGGCGGTGCCGGCGGCGGGGGCTACTATGGTGGTGCAGGAGAGGGCTACGCCTGATGCCTTTCGGTCTTTTCGCAGGGCTCTCGGCGCTGGGGGGCATCCCCAAGGGCTACCAGGAGGGGCAGCAGTCCCAGCTCAACGATCTCTCGATCTCCGACGCCAAGACTCAGGCGCTGGCGAAAGTTGCCCAGGGCAACGCTCTTGCGCTGCTGGGCGGTGGCGCAGGCGGCGGTGGACCGGGCGGGATGCCCCAACCCGGCATGTCACCGCCCGGTCCTCCCGGCGCTGGGGGGCCTCCTGGAGGGCTACCAGGAGGCCCTCCACCGCCGGGCGTCGCGTCGCTTCCTTCCCAGCGGCCTCCCGGCGGGCCGCCGCAGCCCCAATTCCCGCCGGGCGGGGCTGGTGGTCCGATGCCGCCCCCGCAGGGTGCTGGTCCGATGCCGCCGGGCGCGCCGCCTTGGGCGCAGCAGGGCATGCCTGGAGCGCCCGGCGTGCCGCCCATGCGCCAGCAGCCCGGCATGGCTCCGATGCAGGCTATGAGGCCGC
>CAZVYV010000045.1:0-14336 GCA_964630985.1 uncultured Occallatibacter sp. | reverse complement strand
CCTCGTTCTTCTAAGCCGGGGGTTGTGGGTTCGATTCCCGCCTCGCCTACCATTTTAGAATCAATAAGGTACATCCAAGCGCCAAATTCCCTGGTTCCAAGCAAGTCCCGGTCTAAATTGCGTGTCTTTGTTGTTGAGTCATTGCGAGCCCCCAGGTTCCACACCCGTGTTGCTCATTCCTCGGCATTTCCAAATCGATCAATGGGCCGCGACCGACTTTCGGCACTCGTTATTTCAAATGTGCTCGATAGATTCTGAGTCCCGCCGATTCCAAATCGCCCGGGCCGTATTTCAGCTCATATCCTGATCCGGAATCGGATGATCAGAACATCGTTGGCGTGAGAGCTCCGCCTATATATGCGGAAGTTGCACGCACGCTTGTCAAGCCACTTCGCGATAGATCGCGGAATTGCGCGGATGTTGCGGCAATCCTCTTCTTACTCTGCTGCGCGGCACGGAATCGGCAATTAAGATTGCGGATGAAGAGAGGATACCCGTCAACTCGTGGCCCGGACCTTGCATCGAACGAAAATGAAAGAGGCACTCAAAATGCACGCCATGCACCCCAATTTTTTATGGATCATCCCTATTCCCGCAATATTATTGAGATTCTTCGCAGTACCCTCCGTCGTCTTGAAGAAGACACGGATTTCCCTCAGGATGACCCAGCGGTCGTGCAACTAAGAAGCCATATTCTCCAGTCGTTAGCCGAGCTCGAATCGCAGAAAGCCCCCCTACCCCTCTTGGAATCCGCGCACGAAGTGGAACTCGAGAAGCCGATTTCAGTGTTACGTCTTCGATAAGGTCATCGATCTATCTCCATGAGAGATCAGGATTTCTATGTCCCCAGTCGCTCGTCTGCGAGCAGGGAACACGGCGGTTCTGCCTTCAAATTGACCTTACGAAAGTCGGTCCCGAGCCGCTGAAAATTAGCTGATTACGCGAGACAACCCGGTCGGAATCGTTCGCATCTCTCCTCTAGCTTCACTGCGGGATCGTAGAGAAAGGTGTGCCCAACGGCCATCTTCTCTTCGTTACCGCATTGACCTTCCCAACCCTCCAGCAGGAGTCACAAAATGGAAGTAGCCGTACCGCAACCCATCCTTGGGGAAAGCGGGCAGGAGGATTTTCCCAAGAGCAATGGCGCTCTTGAGCCCACCCCTGCCGAGTGCCTTGCCGTCATTCTTCAGAATCTTCAAACCATGAAAGACGGCGATTTCAGTGTGCGCCTGCCCGTGACCTGGATAGGATTGCCCGGCAAGATCGCCGACAGCTTTAATGAGATCGTCACCGCCAATGAGCAGATGGCGCTGGAGCTGAAACGCGTCGGAAAGGCGGTCGGAAAGGAAGGCAAAACTCGCGAGCGGATTCGTGTTGAGCAACGACGCGGAGCCTGGTACGACATGGAAGTCTCCGTCAACACCCTGGTCGAAGATCTGCTCCGCCCCACGACCGAGGTGACGCACGCGATCGCCGCCGTTGCGCAGGGCAACCTGACGCGGACGGTCCGGCTCGATGTGGATGGCCGCCCTCTGGAAGGCGAGTTCCTCCGTTCCGCGAACATCGTGAATACGATGATTCAGCAGTTGGGTGTCTTTACGGCTGAAGTAACGCGTGTAGCGCGCGAGGTGGGCACCGATGGCAAGCTCGGCGGCCAAGCCCTTGTGCCGGGCGTCGCCGGCACGTGGAAAGATTTGACGGACTCCGTCAACTCGATGGCTTCAAACCTGACCGGTCAGGTTCGCAATATCGCCGAGGTCGCGACGGCTGTAGCCAGCGGAGACCTTTCGCGCAAGATCACTGTCGACGTGCGAGGCGAGATTCTGCAGCTGAAAGAGGCGATCAACACCATGGTCGATCAGCTGCGTTCCTTTGCATCGGAAGTAACGCGTGTGGCGCGCGAAGTAGGTACCGATGGCAAGCTCGGCGGCCAGGCTGTCGTGCCGGGCGTTGCAGGCACGTGGAAAGACCTTACCGATTCAGTCAACGCGATGGCCGGCAACCTCACCGCGCAGGTGAGAAACATCGCCGAGGTGACGACCGCCGTGGCGCGCGGCGACTTGTCGCGCAAAATCACGGTCGACGTGAAGGGCGAAATTCTGGAGCTGAAAGACACCATCAACACCATGGTCGACCAGTTGAATGCGTTCGCCGGCGAAGTGACCCGCGTGGCCCGCGAAGTTGGAACCGAAGGCAAGTTGGGCGGCCAGGCGAACGTGCCCGGCGTGGCCGGAACGTGGAAGGATCTAACAGACAACGTTAACTTCATGGCCGGAAACCTCACGGGCCAGGTCCGTAACATTGCCGAAGTCGCAACCGCGATAGCCAGGGGCGACCTCTCGCGCAAAATTACGGTGGACGTGCGCGGAGAAATCCTTCAGCTCAAGGAAACGCTGAACACCATGGTGGATCAGCTCAACCGCTTCGCGGGCGAGGTGACGCGTGTTGCCCGCGAGGTCGGAACGGAAGGCCGCCTAGGCGGACAAGCCAACGTGCCCGGCGTGGCCGGAACCTGGAAGGATCTTACTGACTCAGTGAATTCAATGGCCGGCAACCTTACGGCGCAGGTGAGAAACATCGCCGAAGTCACCACGGCCGTCGCTCGCGGCGACTTGTCGCGCAAGATTACCGTCGACGTGAAGGGCGAGATTCTGGAACTCAAGAACACCATTAACACGATGGTGGATCAGTTGAACGCATTTGCCGGCGAAGTTACGCGCGTGGCTCGCGAGGTGGGAACGGAAGGCAAGCTCGGTGGTCAAGCACAGGTGCAGGGTATTGCCGGAACATGGAAAGACTTGACCGACAATGTCAATTTCATGGCTTCGAACCTGACGGGCCAGGTAAGAAACATTGCCGAAGTGGCAACGGCTGTCGCGCGCGGCGATTTGTCGCGCAAGATCACGGTCGATGTGAAAGGCGAGATTCTGGAGTTGAAAGACACCCTGAATACGATGGTCGATCAGCTTAACGGATTCGCCGGTGAAGTGACGCGCGTGGCCCGCGAGGTTGGATCGGAAGGCCGTCTCGGCGGACAGGCGCAGGTGCCCGGAGTCGCCGGAACCTGGAAAGACTTGACCGACAACGTGAACTCCATGGCCTCAAACCTAACGGACCAGGTGAGAAACATCGCTGAAGTATCCACGGCAATCGCCAACGGTGACCTCTCGAAGAAGATTACCGTGAACGTGAGCGGCGAAATTCTGCTGCTCAAAGAGACCATCAATACGATGGTCGACCAGCTCAATCGCTTCGCAGGTGAAGTGACGCGTGTAGCTCGCGAAGTGGGTACGGAGGGCCGGTTGGGCGGCCAGGCGAACGTGCCCGGCGTCGCAGGGACCTGGAAGGACCTGACCGACTCCGTAAACTCCATGGCATCGAACCTCACTGGCCAGGTGAGAAACATCGCCGAAGTGACGACGGCAGTGGCGCGGGGGGACCTGTCGCGCAAAATCGCGGTAGACGTGAAGGGCGAGATTCTCGAGCTGAAAAACACCATCAATACGATGGTGGATCAGCTCAACGCATTTGCGGGCGAGGTCACACGCGTGGCTCGCGAGGTCGGTACCGAAGGCAAGCTCGGCGGCCAGGCGGTGGTGCCCGGAGTTGCTGGAACCTGGAAGGACCTGACCGACTCAGTGAACTTCATGGCCGGTAATCTCACCGCGCAAGTGCGCAACATCGCTGAAGTGGCTACGGCTATTGCCAATGGAGACTTGTCTCGCAAAATCACCGTCGACGTGCGGGGCGAAATCCTGCAGCTCAAAGAAACGATGAACACAATGGTCGAGCAGCTTCGATCTTTCGCTGCAGAAGTGACGCGCGTGGCTCGCGAGGTCGGATCGGAAGGACGGCTGGGTGGGCAGGCCAACGTGCCAGGCGTGGCCGGCACGTGGAAGGATCTGACGGACAGTGTGAACGCGATGGCCGGCAACCTTACGGCCCAGGTGAGAAACATCGCCGAGGTAACCACGGCTGTGGCCCGCGGCGACCTTTCGCGCAAAATCACGGTTGATGTGAAGGGTGAAATCCTGGAGCTCAAGGACACAATCAATACGATGGTCGACCAGCTCAACGCCTTCGCCGCCGAAGTGACTCGCGTGGCTCGAGAAGTTGGAACTGACGGAAAACTAGGCGGCCAAGCTACGGTTCAGGGCGTGGCTGGCACATGGAAGGATTTGACTGACAACGTCAACGTGATGGCTGCCAACCTGACTGAGCAAGTGCGCGGCATTGTGAAGGTGGTAACCGCCGTAGCCAACGGCGTCCTCACTCAAAAGCTCACGGTGAATGCGAAGGGTGAAGTGGCTGCTCTGGCCGAGACCATCAACAATATGACTGACACTCTGGCCACGTTTGCAGACCAGGTTACAACAGTAGCTCGAGAAGTTGGCGTCGAGGGCCGCCTCGGCGGACAGGCCAACGTGCCGGGCGCTGCCGGCACGTGGAAGGATCTGACGGGCAACGTCAATCTGCTGGCCGACAACCTTACGAACCAGGTGCGCGCGATTGCAGAAGTGGCCACGGCCGTGACCAAAGGCGATCTCACGCGTTCAATTCAAGTGGAAGCTCGCGGCGAGGTGGCCGAGCTTAAAGACAACATCAACACAATGATTGACAACCTGCGCCTCACCACGGACCGCAACAAGGAACAGGACTGGTTAAAAACCAACCTTGCGCGGTTTACCGGCATGTTGCAGGGCCAGCGCGATCTGGGAACCGTAGGAAGAATGCTGCTTTCGGAGCTGGCGCCGCTTGTGAACGCACAACAAGGCGTGATTTACCAGATGGGCAGCGCGGAGCCCGCAGCCGGGACCGACACCGGCACGCTGGTGCTGCTCTCCACTTTTGCCGATACGCCCGAGGGCTACCTGGGTGAAGTGAGAATCGGTGAGGGCCTCGTGGGTCAGTGCGCATCAGAAAAGCGCCGGATGCTGATCACCGATTTGCCCCGTGGAACCACGCCGATCCGTTCAGGGCTCTTCAAAGCCAAACCCAAGAACGTGATCGTGCTGCCCGTGCTTTTTGAGGATCGCGTCAAAGCGGTCATTGAACTAGCCACTTTGAGCGCGTTCACGGCGTCCCACCTATCGTTCCTCGAGCAGCTCACGTCGAGCATCGGCATCGTGCTCAACTCGATTGAGGCCACGATGCAAACTGAAGGTCTGCTCAAACAGTCTCAACAACTCGCCACAGAGCTGCAGACGCAGCAAAAGGAATTGCAACAGACCAATGAGCAGCTCGCCCAAAAGGCGCAGCAGCTCGCCGAGCAGAACACCGAAGTGGAGCGCAAGAACCAGGAAATCGAACAGGCGCGGCGCGCACTTGAAGAAAAGGCAAGAGAGCTCGCGTTAACTTCAAAGTACAAATCGGAATTCCTGGCCAACATGTCTCACGAACTGCGGACGCCGTTGAACAGCATTCTCGTGCTCGGCCAGCAATTGGCGGAAAATGCCGATGGCAGCCTCTCGCCAAAACAGGTGGAATTCGCGCGCACCATCCACGGCGCCGGAACCGACTTGCTCAACCTCATCAGTGACATTCTCGATTTGTCAAAGATTGAATCTGGAACCGTGTCGGTCGAAGCAGAAGAAGTGTTCTTCGGCGCGCTGCTTGATACGGTTGCGCGACCCTTCCGTCACGAAGCAGAAAACCGCAAGCTGTTGTTCGACGTTACGGGCGATCCAGCCATGGGCCGGAGCTTGGTGACAGACTCGAAGCGCCTGCAGCAGGTTTTGAAGAACCTGCTATCAAACGCCTTCAAATTTACCGAACAGGGAGGCGTTCGCCTTTCAGTCTCGCTTGCGTTCGGCGGCTGGAATTCGGGTCACCCGATTCTGGATGGCGCAGGATCCGTCATCGCATTCGAGGTGAAAGATACGGGGATCGGTATTGCGCCCGAGAAACAGCGCATTATCTTCGAGGCTTTCCAACAGGCCGACGCAGGAACCAGCCGGAAGTTTGGAGGAACAGGGCTGGGACTGGCCATCAGCCGCGAGCTGGCCAACCTGCTTGGCGGTGAAATCCAGCTTAAGAGCGCACTTGGTCAGGGAAGCACATTCACGCTCTATCTGCCGCAAACCTATGTAGGACCTGTGGCTCCTGCGGTGGCCAAGACAGCAGAGCACGGTGCGTCATCGAGCGCGCAGGCTTTCCTCGTAAACGTTGCCGCTGTTGAGCAGGAGGTCCGCATCAAGGACGACCGCGTCGACGTCGAGCCCGGCGACGCCGTGCTGCTGATTGTGGAAGACGATCCGCACTACGCGCGCGTTCTCCTCGATCTTTCGCGCGACAAGGGATTCAAGGTGCTGGTGGCGACGACGGGCACCGAGGCGCTCGAGCTGGCGCGCGAGTTCAATCCAGCTGCCATCTCGCTCGACGTTTTCCTGCCCGACATGCTTGGTTGGACCGTGCTGAACCATCTGAAGCAGGACCCGCGGACCCGCCATATTCCGGTTCAAATGCTCACTCTCGACGAGGACCGGTTGCTCGGCCTATCGCGCGGCGCGTTTGCATACGTCACCAAACCCTCAACCACCGAAGAGCTCGATGCCGCGCTTGCCCGCATCCGGGAGTATTCCCAACCACGTCGCAAGCGCCTGCTGGTGGTAGAAGACAATCCGGCCGAGCAACTTAGCACGCGAGAGTTGCTGGGCCACGAAGACATTGATATCGATGTGGTGGAGTCGGGCGGTGCCGCTCTTCGTGCGCTTTCTGAGGCAACTTATGATTGCGCAGTTCTCGACCTCCGCTTGCCGGATATGAGCGGCTTTGACGTACTGACGCAGCTTCGCGACAGCGCTACCCACAAAGACCTTCCGGTTGTCGTATTCACCGGACGCGAATTGACACCAGACGAAGATGCTCAACTGCACACACTCGCACGCAGCGTGGTGATCAAAGATGTCGAGTCCCCGGAAAGACTGCTCGACGAAACGGCGCTCTTTCTTCACCGCGTGATTTCAGACTTGCCAAAAGAAAAGCAAAACATGCTCGACCGCCTGCATCGATCCGACGATGCCTTGACTGGCCGCAAGGTGCTGGTGGTCGACGACGACGTTCGCAACATTTTTGCGGTCAGCAGTGTACTTGAGCGACGCGGGATGGAAGTCCTCTCGGCAGGCACGGGACGAGAAGCGATCGAAACCATCGAATCAACTCCCGAACTGGCCATCGTGCTGATGGACATCATGATGCCGGAAATGGACGGATACGAAACCATGCAAACGATTCGCCAGAATCCATCTCTGCGGAGACTGCCGATCATCGCGCTGACGGCCAAGGCCATGAAAGGCGACCGCGAACGCTGTTTGGAGGCTGGTGCATCCGAGTACCTGGCAAAGCCAGTTAACACGGAGCAACTGCTGTCAGTCTTGCGCATGTGGTTACACCGGTAAGGCGTGTTCGAAGCCGCGAGAGCTCATCACCTAGGAGAAGCAACGATGACTGGTGACGGGAAAGTCAACATCCTAATGGTCGACGATCAGCCAGCCAAACTCTTGAGTTATGAGGTGATCCTTGCGGGTCTGGGCGAAAACCTGATCAAAGCCACGTCGGCAAGCGAGGCTTTGAATATTCTCCTGAAGACAGACGTGTCCGTGGTTCTGATGGACGTAAGCATGCCCGACGTGGACGGTTTCGAGTTGGCCGACGTGATTCGGCAGCATCCCCGATTCCAAAAGACGGCGATCATCTTCATTTCCGGCGTTCACCTCACAGGCTCCGACATGATCCGCGGATATGGGCAGGGCGCGGTCGATTATATCTCGGTTCCAGTCGTACCCGAAATTCTTCGGGCGAAGATCAGCATCTTTGTTGACTTGCATCGCAAGACACGCATGCTGGAATCGATGAATCGGGATTTGGAGCAGTTGGTGGAAGCGCGAACCAACGAACTGAGGACGAGCGAGGCTCAGTTCAGGATGCGCGCCAAGCTGCTCGATATTGCTACCGAGGCCATTATCGTTCACGATTTGGACGACGCCATTCAGTTCTGGAATACAGGCGCTGAGAATCTTTACGGCTGGCGGCGCGACGAAGTGATGGGCCTCGATATGCACGAACTCCTGAAGACGGTATTTCCGGTTCCGCGGGATACGATCTGGGCGGCTCTTAAAGAGTTCGGATCGTGGCATGGCAATGTGACTCAGAAGACCAAGGATGGATCTGAGATCGTGGTGGCGTGCCGGAAGACCATCAATCTCGAGGGAGATGCGATTCTCCAGGTTGGCCGCGATATGACGGCCTCAATGCGGGCGGAAGAAGCGTTGCGCGAATCAGAGAAGCTTGCGGCCATGGGGCGCGTGGCAGGCATCATTGCGCACGAAATCAACAATCCACTGGAGGCGATCACAAATCTCTTTTATCTGCTGCGAAATCATTCTTCTCTAAGCGACGACGCGCGAGCCTACGCCGATATGGCGGAGCAGGAGTTGCAGCGCGTCAGCCACATTACCCGTCAAACACTTAGCTTCTACCGAGAGTCGAAACAACCGATCCAGGTCGTCCTGCCTCAGATGCTCGATGATGTCCTCGAACTGCAGCTGCGTGGTCTGAATACAGATCGTATTTCGATTCGAAGGGAGTATGTTTCGCCGGTGGCCGTGACAGGATTTCCGGTGGAACTGAGACAAGTTTTTCTCAATTTGATCAACAACGCGATTCAGGCGATGCCCGATGGGGGCGTGCTAGGTATTCGCGTGAGGGAAGCGACGGACTGGTCAAGGAATCTGCGCGGCGCCTTGATTTCAGTCATCGACTCGGGTCAGGGCATTCATCCCACAATCGCTGACCAGTTGTTTCAGCCATTCTTCAGCACGAAATCGACTAAGGGAACGGGGCTGGGGCTGTGGATCAGCAATGGCATCGTGCAAAAATACAACGGACGAATCACGTGTCGAAGCGTGAGCACCAAGAAGGGGTGCATCACTTGTTTCCACGTCTTTCTCCCCGGCTCCAGAACATTCGATTCCGGTGCCAAAGCGGGTGCTGAGCTAGTAAGTATGGATCGGGGCTTTACAAAGAGCGATCACCATCCCGTGCTGCAGATATGATGCCCGGTCTCAGGGTACGAGCGACGCGGACAATCGGTTGCCAGGATTTCATCACCCTCCGAAACTGCAGTTCCTATATAGCTATCCTCTCTCGGTTCCAACATGAAACTTCTATCGGTCTAAATATCATCCTTCGTCGGGACCGAACCTCGTCTCAACATGCGTGAAACCTGTTCTGTATCGCGTGACGGCTCAGAATCGAGAAAAGCTGCGAGCGTAGCAAAAGAAAACTGGCTCAATGAAAGGGCGCACCCTTTGAGCCGGCAGCAAATTCTGCGACTTCCGATCAAAATTGGTAATCAGGCTTGAGTTCACATTGATAGACGGTGGATTTTCCTTGATCGGAGCCGGTTCTGTTGTCGCAGTTTGCCCAACTTAGGTAAAGGTCAGGGCCGAGCGGGAAAACCATTTCAACGCCGTCCAACTCGGCTTCCAGACTTACGCCTTCTGCGCTCCCTGGAAGGGTGAAGCTAAGCGATCGCCCAAAAACCACGGGGTACGATTCGCGGACTTTAGATATGACGGCCGTATGAAATACCTCGGCTTCCACGAGAAAGGTTGCGGTGTCGGACCAATCCAGCGCGGAAACTCTGATCGTGCGTTCGCTGTTGGCGAAACTGCTCGCTTCAATCTGGGTAAACGGGCAGGGTCCTGCGATACACGAGGCTCTCGCATCCCGGAACTCGTTGTCGGCGCCGGCATCCAATTCGATCGCCCCTCTGGCAGCCTTCCAGTATCCATCGGGAGAACATGGGCTTTCACGACGGCAGGGGATGTTCCCGCGATTGACGATCTGAAACGTCTTCACCTCACTGCCGATGTTTTCCTCATTTTGAGCGTTGACCGTGTATCTCACCCTGATGTTCGAAACAACAGACCGCGGCCGCTCCGAATCGGTGCTGTTTCGCGCGGTATCCGGCTCCATCGCCGCAATCAATAGTTGTCGCAGCGACGAACGAAACCGTATCGTGTCTTGAAGCTCAAGGGTCTTGAAACCGGTCTCTTGAAAGCTCAGAATCACCGTCTGCCCGGGCAATACTGTCCCGGGAAACGCGATCTTGAAGTAGCCGGCCGCATCCGATTCAGTGCTGAGCTGCAAGCTCCCCGCTGAGGCAGTAACCGAAACACCTGCAATCGGCGACTGTTTGCGCGGGTCGGTATCGCGCCGAATCACCGCGCCCTGGATGATCGACCAGCGCGGCCTCCAATGGCGGACCCCAAGGCCAATAAGCACGGCGACCACACCGGCAGAGATGGCGATCCATATCGCAATGGATTTTCGGGACATCGATTGCCTTCTCTCCGCTTCAGTGGCCGCGATGGACCCGCCTGGCGATTCCCTTCTATATATACCTTCATGCCGATGCGTGCATCCAACTTATGGCTGTCCGGTACGATGCTCGCCTATTAGGAATAGACGCTCCGGGCCTCGCAATCTGCTGCATCGAAATCGAAACGATGAATCAGGCAGCTATCAAAAAGGCCATCGCTCTCGAAGGATGCTTAAACTCCCGCCGGAGATTGCTGCGCCAGTTGTCGTCGATTTCGCTCGGCCTGCCACTCTCGCGCGTTCTCGCGCTGCCATCTGCGGGCCAGAATGGCGCGCAACACCAACTCCAACAACGAGATACGCATCCAGCGCCTCTGCCACCTCCGGGCTCCATTTCCCCGGCCGATGATCAGTTTCTTGACCAGCTTGAGCACGCTAACTTCCTTTTCTTCTGGGAGCAGGCGAATCCTCAGACCGGGCTGATTAAGGACCGATGCAATGTCCGGGCGAACGACAAGAGTCTCAGCGCCAGCATCGCTTCCACCGGGTTTGGTCTTACCGCCATCTGCATCGGCGAGAAACGCGGTTTCGTGAGCTATCCCCTGGCTCGGCAGCGAGTCCTTCAGACGCTGTCGTTTCTGTGGCACAAGCTACCCACGCATCGCGGCTTCTTTTTCCACTTCGCCAATATGAATACCGGCGAGCGCATCTGGGATTCGGAAGTTTCCTCGGTCGATACCGCCATCCTGCTTTGCGGTGTGCTCACCTGCCTGCAGTATTTTCAGGATAAGGATATCGACGATCTCGCACATGCCATCTTCGATCGCGTGCAATGGAATTGGCTTTCTGAAGATACCAGCCTCCTGTCCATGGGGTGGACGCCGGAATTAGGATTCATCCCGTCGCGATGGGACCTGTACAGCGAATTGATGATGATGTATCTCCTCGGCATGGGCTCACAGTCCTATGCCCTGCAGAGCGACGCTTGGCTGGCGTGGAAACGTACCACCTTTGAGTATGACGGGCTGCGCTACATCGGCTCCTTTGCCCCCCTCTTCGTGCACCAGTATTCCCAGGCCTGGTTCGACTTTCGCAACCAACGCGACCACTTTGCCGATTACTTCGAAAACTCCGTTATTGCTACAGAAGTGCACCGGCGCTTTTGCGCGGAGCTTCACTCACAGTTTTCCGACTACGGCAACGATCTTTGGGGCATTACCGCATCCGATTCTTCGCGGGGTTATGTGGTATGGGGCGGTCCCCCGGCTATGGGACCGATCGACGGCACGGTGGTACCGGCCGCTGCTGGCGGTTCATTGCCGTTTCTGCCCATCTCAACCATGCGAGTTCTCCGGAACCTCCACGACAGGTATCCGAAAGCCTGGTGCCGCTATGGCTTCATCGACGCCTTCAATCCCTTGACAGGCTGGTACGACACCGACGTGATCGGCATTGACACGGGGATTACCATGCTGATGGCCGAGAACCTCCGCTCGAACTTCGTATGGGATACGTTTATGAAGAACCCGGAAGCGCGGCGAGGCATGCAGAAAGCCGGATTCAAGCCTTATCAGCCGGGACCGATGCCATTTGAATGACAGTTCCGCGTGTCGCCTCGAAGCTTGCTTCGCGGGCGAGGCTGGCATGTTCGCGGCGTGAATACCGATTCGGGCGATACTGGTGCTAAGGAACAACGCCTCGCGGCGGCATTGCATCTTACTAGCCATAGAAAACTGTGACACCGCCCCGACGGACCGTCATAAGACTTCTTTGCCGTCAGCACCTTGGTTCACGAACACAAAGTCTGTTCCGCCTGTGGCCAATGTCCGCGTCAGGCAGTGACATCAAGATGCGCACGATGCCCTCAAAAACGCGATCCGAAGGACCTCCCGGCGATTCACCATCGCAGCCTTGCGGCTCGTCGCAAACGAACACGCAAACGAACAGTGGCGCATGGTCCGACCGTGTAGCAGCACTGAAGAACATTCCTCCCGTGCTCCATTTTGTTTGGGAATCGGGGCCTGCGGTCGTTTTCTGGAATATCGCGATCCGCATCATGGTCGCGTTCATTCCCGTTGGCATCGGGATCATTGTCCGCTACATCATCGATGGCGTTAACCACATCCGCATTCATCAGCCGCTGCCTCACGGCTTCTGGTGGCTCGTTGCTGCAGAAATGGGGCTGGCAGTCCTCATGGGCGTCCTTTCTCGCGCGGTTGACTACTTCGACAACTTGCTCGCTGACCGGTACACGCATCATGTGAGCGTCGAGGTCATGCGCAAGGCTGCCGCGCTGGACGTAACCGTCTACGAGGATCCAGTGTTCTACGACCGCCTCGAGCGGGCGCGCGTCCAGGCCACAGATAGGCTAGCGATGATCCAGCAGATGGGCCGGCTGATTCAGCAGACGGTCACGGCGATCGCCTTTTCCAGCGTGCTCGTCTTTTACTCGCCGGTTTTGTTTCTCCTGCTCATTGTGGGAATTGTTCCTGCATTTCTTGGCGAAAGCCATTTTGCTTTCCTCACCTATGCGAAGAACTTCCGCCAGACACCGATTCGCCGGCAGATGGACTACTTGCGTCAGGTGGGCGGCAGCAAAGAGGCTGCCAAGGAGCTCAAGCTCTTCAATTTGAGCGGCTATTTGACCGGCCGGTTCACTGCGCTTTCGCAAACGATCTACGACGAGAACGTGAGCTTGAATCGCCGCCGCCTGTTCTGGGGCGGTCTGCTTTCCCTCCTGGGCCAGCTTGGCTACTACGCGGCCTATGCCTTCAGCATCCTGCGAACCATTCAGGGGCACTACACCGTGGGTGACCTGACGCTGATCACGGCGGCAATTATGCAGGCGATGAGCAACATCCAGCAGGCCTTCTCGACCGCTTCCGGTGTGGCCGACCAGGCTCTCTTCCTGACCGATTTGCTCGCGTTCTTCGCCATGGAACCAGCCGTGAAATCGCGGCCCGGCGGACTTCACGTGGCCCGCCCGGTCACGCTTGGGTTTGAGTTTCAGGATGTGTCCTTTGCCTACCCGGGGACAAGTCATCGGGTCCTCGACCGATTCAGTTTCACTCTCCGGCCAGGAGAGCGCGTGGCCTTGATCGGCGAAAACGGTCAGGGCAAGACAACTGTGGTCAAGCTGATCACCCGGCTCTACGATCCCACCGAAGGCCGTATCTTGCTCGACGGAATCGACCTGCGCGAATACGATCTCCCCGATTTGCATTCCGAAATTGGCGTTATTTTCCAGGACTTCATGCGTTACGAAATGACCGCCCGCGAAAACATTGCGGTGGGCCGAGTCGAATTGGAACATTCGATGGAAGAAATCGATTACGCGGCCGAGAAAAGCCTTGCCAACGAGGTAGTCGCGAAACTTCACCGCGGCTACGATCAGATGCTTGGGCGGCGCTTCGAAGGCGGTGTCGATCTCTCCGGTGGCGAATGGCAAAAGTTCGCGTTGGCGCGCGCCTACCTGCGCGATGCGCAGCTTTTGATTCTCGATGAACCCACCGCCTCGCTCGATGCGCGCAGTGAGCTCGAGGTTTTCGAGCGGTTCGCGGAGCTTACCTTCGGCAAAATGGCGCTTCTCATTTCGCACCGCTTCTCAACCGTGCGCATGGCCGACCGCATTGTCGTCCTCGAAGATGGCCGTCTTGTGGAAGAAGGGAGCCACGAGCAACTCGTGGCGCTTGGTGGCCGTTACGCAAACATGTTTGAAATGCAAGCCGCGAGTTATCGATGACCAAGCTCGCCTCCATTTCCGGCCAGCAAAAGCGGCTCGATGGCGAGACCCTCGATAGCGGCACCATTGCCCGCCTGCGCAGCGCGGCCGATCAGGCTGCCGCATGGGAAGTGATTCCTCGGCCTCGGATAGATCGATTCTTTCAAAAGCGCGCGCAAGCAGCTCGCCAGACGCTCGCGCAACTGGAAACCAAACTTGCTCGCCAATCGCTGGCCGAGGTGCCGATCGATCCGCAGTTAGCGGCGCGGCGATCCGCTCTGCTTGAGCTTGC
>CAZVYV010000044.1:0-14364 GCA_964630985.1 uncultured Occallatibacter sp. | reverse complement strand
AAAAATGGCTATGGACACCGAGCCGCAATGGGGATGAAATGCCAGAAGGGATGAACGGTTTTCGTGATCCGGATGCGATCGCCGCAGGCAAGCCTTCGCGGCAAATCGGCGTGCGCGCGTTTGGCGTGGCCGCAATTGTGCTTGGCGCGGCCGGATTTGCGTGGGGCGATTTCGCAACGAACTGGCAGCGCGTCGGGCCCAACGTACCTTATCGGGAAGCACTCGCCTATTTCACTGCTGCCCTGGAGACGATTGCCGGCCTTGCGATGCTGTGGCGCAAAACGGCGCGCGCCGGCGCGCTGCTGTTGACGATTCTCTACTCGATCTTCACCCTGCTGTGGGTGGTTCAGGTCTGCGCGGTTCCCCTTGTGTATGACGGATGGGGTAACGTTTTCGAGGAACTCTCCCTGGTGATTGGCGGAGCGGTCGCCTACGCATCGCTGGCGCCGGCTGGTTCTCCGTTGGCCGGAAAAGCCGCCCTCATTGCGCGGCTCTATGGAATTTGCCCAATCTCGTTTGCCATCGTGCACCTTCTCAGTCTCGCGGGCGTAGCTACGTGGGTGCCGAAGTGGCTTCCACCGGGGCAGATGTTCTGGGCCGTCACGACGGCTGTCTGTTTTCTCCTGGCTGCTGCGGCGATCCTGTCGGGGATTCAGGCTGGTCTTGCCGCCCGGCTGCTCATCGCAGAAATCATGGGCTTTGAGATTCTTGTCTGGGCGCCCAAATTCATCGCTGACCCACATTCGCATTTCAACTGGGCGGGGAACGCGATCTCGCTGGCAATGGTTGCAGCAATCTGGGTCGTCTCCGATGCCCTTAACGAACCGCGGAGAGTGCATGCAAATCCAGAGCCGTAGATTCCCTGACGGACCAGGGATTGCATTGGCGCTGCGTAATCGGCTCAGTGGCCAACTTTATGCGCGGCGAAATCGATTGCATCGCGAGGTCCGGTGCGGCTTGTTGTCTTTGCTACCGACAAACACAGTGGGCGCGTACTCGGAGTTGCGGAGCAAACGGTGGCGCGATAACGGTGGATGATCGCAGGGCGCCGTTCCGACCGCCTCGCAGCTTACTTTCCGCCCGGCGAAAACACCGCCATTTCGATGTCCCACGGGCTGGAATTATCGGCGTTCGATTTAACTTCCAGAATAGATGCCACCATGGCGTTGCTTGGATTGTGGAGTACGATCCGTTCCCTGCAAATCAAAATTGGAATCTCTTCGGGGCGCACGGCGAACTGATCAAGAAGCCACTGCACCGCGGGGTCACGGTCAAGATCGAGGTAGGTGTGGGGACACGCATTTCGCCCCAGGAAAACCCTCAAGCGCAAAGTACTCGCAGAGTGGTTGGAGCCTACGAGCAATGACTCTTCAGGCCTGCTCGAAACCGAATACGCCCGCCGCAGCAGATAGGAGCTCAGGAATACAGGGCTGAGCAGAGAGTGTGTTTCCGCAATGTGCAACAGATCTTCCCGCTTGATTTCAAGCAG
Source organism: uncultured Occallatibacter sp. (assembly GCA_964630985.1). Lineage (GTDB taxonomy): Bacteria > Acidobacteriota > Terriglobia > Terriglobales > Acidobacteriaceae > Telmatobacter. Next base: position 12,875 of record CAZVYV010000044.1, on the reverse strand, counting down.
CCGGCTAGGTTTTTTTGTTTTGGCCCTGATGGAGCTTGGACCGCCCAAAAGTAAATTCACCTCGCCACTGAACTCGCCGGGATCATGCGACACAACCAGGGGCTCGCCTTTCTTGAAAACCCTCACGATGTCGAGACATCCATCAAGAACCACGAAGACCGGGACATTGGTGTCGCCGGGATCGAAGAGAATTTCACTGCTCGCCGTCGATCGCTCGCTGCCAAATGTACTTAACATTGCGATCTCCGCACGGTTCAGTTTGGGAAACATCAGCTCGCTCTTGATGACTTCCATTTTTTGTCTCCGAGAGGGGATACGGGGAGTGGATGCGCGCAACTGCCTCGATCAAGCATCGCGCGCCCATGCGCCTGGCCAACATATCCAATGATTCGGCGAGGAGCATAACCACCGAGTGAATACGGCTCGAGTCAGGAAAAAGTTCAAAGTGCAAGAATTCTGCGGAGGTGCCGGACGGCCGGCAGCATGTTGTCCTCATCGGTGTTGCCGAAGCCGAGGATCAAGCCCTGGCGGGAATGGCCGTTGGACCAGCAAGGTGAAAGCGGCCAGAGCCACAGGTTTTCCGCCGCTGCCCGTTTGGCAACATCGTGGTCGTTATAGGAATCGGGAAGCGTCACAGAGAGGCGCAATCCCGCTTCGGCTCCTTGAACCTGCAAGGAATCGCCGAATTCCGCGCGCAGGCTCTCGACCAGCACCGAACGCCTGGATTTGTAGAGGGCGCGCATCCGGCGAATGTGCCGGGAGAAGTGGCCTGAATTCATGAAATCGGCCATGACTTCCTGGAGAAGATACGACGGGGAGACATCCATGGCCATCCGGACCGATCGAAAATGGTCCACAAGATCGGTGGGAATCACCAAATAAGCCAAGCGCAGCGAGGGGAAAAGGGCCTTGCTGAAGGTTCCGATATAGATGACGCGTGCCGCGGAATCGAGCCCCTGAAGTGAGGGAATGGGCGTTCTCTCGAAACGGAATTCGCTATCGTAGTCACTCTCGACAATCCAGGTGGAAGCTTTTTGAGCCCAATCAAGCAGTTGTAGCCGCCTGGAAATACTCATCGTAACGCCAAGCGGGTAATGGTACGACGGGGTGACGAAAGCGGCCCGGGCCCTGCGGGCGCGTTTGACTCCGGCGGCAACATCGATGCCTTCCTCGTCGACGGGAACGGGGACAACTCGGCATCCTGAGCCCACCAAAGCCGCTCGCGCCAGCGGGCAGCACGGCTCTTCGATCCACGCTCTGTCACCAGAATCGAGCAGGACTCGAGTCGTGATATCCAGCGCCTGTTGCGACCCGGATACGATCATGACCTGCGCGGGATCGCATCGTACGGCACGAGCAGTGCGCAGGTAAGAACAGATGGCATCGCGGAGAGGCATCAGACCGAGCGGGTCGATTTGGTGGATGGCGTGAGCACGCGGCGTGCGGCTGTGGCGTGCAACAAGCTTTGACCAGGTCTCGAATGGAAAACGATCCAGCGCCGGTTGATGGACCGTGAAGGCGCCCCAGCCATCGCTCCAAGGATCGCTCTCAACTTTGGGATAGCGCGCAGAGCGCCGCGAAGCCTGGCGCGTGCCTTCAGCCTTCGAAACGGAATGTGCTCCGTTTCCGTGAAGTGGGATGAGCGAGGACGAGACAAACGTGCCGGCACCCTTCCTGGTCTGGAAAAATCCTTCGACATGAAGCTGGGCATAGGCGTCGAGGACGGGAAAGCGCGAGATCTCCAATTCCACCGCGAGCGCGCGACTGGATGGGACCTGCTGTCCGGGGTCCATTTCTCCGCGCAAGATGGCATCGCGAAATCCGACGTACACCTGATGATGCAGGGGAGTCCCGGCATCGCGGCTGATCTGTAAAACGGGAAAGATTCCGCAGGAAACGGTGGCCATGAATTTCCTTTGTTGGCTTTGGAATTTGATCCGTCAGAAAAAATACAGCCCGATCGTCGTCACTGGTTTGGACGAATGCGAATGTGTTTTGTGTCGATTTGCGTTTAGCAGTGCGGAAGGTCGAAACTGCAAATAACCGCATAAATAAAGGGTTTTTGTGAGGCAGCTGGAATGGAGCGCGAGGATTTAACGGTTAAAGATGTGCGGGAGGGGGCCGTTAAACCCACCTCCCGCCAGTGTTACATCGTTTCAGTTAGAACGAATACTTCACGTCCAGCTCGATGACGCGAGCGTAGGGTAGCGCCGACCTGATGCTCGGAATACCGAACGCGCCCGTGCCTGTGGTGCCGTTGTTGAAGTTGGCCGTGATTGTCTTGCTGTTGTAGTCCACGTTGTAGTTCACTGTAGTCGGTGTCGCACCGTTGAACGTCAGCAAGGAATGGTTCAACCAGTCCGATGCGGTGACCCGCAGTTGGACCTGTTGTTTTTCGTAAATGTGGAACGTCCGGTAGAGTGCTAGGTCGTTGTCGAAATACGCCGTGTTACTCATATAGGGCCACGCGTTGCCACCCTGGGTTCCCACAGCCGGTGCGTTGAAGCATTTTCCATTCAGGACCTGGTGAGTTGCCAGGCCACTGGTGGGGTTGCAGGTCAACACCGGACGGATCGGGATATTCTCATCCGTACCGAAGTACGTCGGGTCTCCGATTCCGTTGGTAATTCCCTCAGCGGCGGCGTTTGCCGGCAAGCCAGTGTACTGCAGTCCAAGGCCAAAGTTCACCGCGCCGATGGCGGGAATGTAGCCGCCCTTCTGCCAGGTGGAGATGCCGCTCACCGTCCAGCCGCCGCCCAACGCATTCAGCACGCCGCTCCCGGTATGGAGTGTCCCGCTGTTGTAGGTGTATGACGAGTTGAAGACCAAGGGCCGGTCCTGCGCCGTCGGTGCATAGTTGCCTCTTTCGGTGTATGGATCCTGCTGGATGGTGGTTCCCAGGGCCTTCGCCCAAGTTCCGTTCAAGTTAAACGTCAACCGTCCAGTGGTCTTGACCCATGAAACCTGAAGGCCGTTGTAGTTTGAATATGCGGAGTTCTCGAGCTGGAACGTTGAGTTGGTGCCGTACGCCAATCCCAATGGATGGTAATCCGCAAGGTTGTTGCCCGTCGCGGTTTCTCCCGTGCCGTTCGGATTGAACCCAACGTTCTGCGGGTTGGTAGAAATAACGCCGGTCCTCGGATCGGCAGCGAACAGGGCGCCGATCGGCATCTTGTTCATGTTGGTCAACTCGGTAAAGCTGGCGGACGAGATGTCTTCGCCGCCATCCACAAGCTGGCTGGTCGAGCTGCCGACATACGCGACTTCGAGTTGCGATCCCCAAGGCAGCTTCTGATCGATGGTCAGGTTATAGGCCTGCGACATTGGTTGGCCGTAGTCGCTTGCGTCCAGACCGGTCTGTCCACCTTGAACACCGCAAGGCGGAGCATGAAGTGCCGATGGGCAAGCCACATAGGCCTGGCTGTGGATATTCTGCAACTGCAGTTCCGTCGACCCGGGCTGGCCGTACGTGAGCACACCAGCTGCGGTGCCCTGTGCCTCTCCGTTGGCGACGGTGTTGACCTGGGTCACAAAGCGATACACGCCCCATCCACCGCGGACCACGGTATTGCCCGAGCCGAACACGTCATAAGACATGCCGAAGCGTGCATCGGGATACACAAAGCGATTTGGCTGGCCGCTGAGCGGTACGCCGGCGTCGATCCCGTGCCAGTAGTATCCCGGAGCATACTTGCCCGTGAAGTAATCGTTCAGCACGCGGTTCGGGTAAAACACCGCAAGTCCAATGTGGTCGCGATCGTACCAGTGGCCCACATGCTCCAAGCGAATGCCTAGTTCAAGCGTAAGGTGACGCGTCGTCTTCCACGTATCGTCAATAAAGCCCGCCGTGGACTGTTGAGCCACATCGCCGATCGGTGCACTGTTGTTCTCGCTGTAACCGCTCAACAGGCCGTCAACGAAGTTCGCGACTCCATTAAACGGCGCGCCAATCGAAGTTGAGCCGGTAATCGGTGAGCCCGCAGCGGTAGTGCCAATCAAGTCCGGATGCTGGCCCGCACTGAAGCTCATGATTCCGTCTTCGTCGTAGTTGAACGAGCTCTGGACGTTATCCGTGGTTTGCGTGAATCCACCGATCTTGATGGTGTGTGTTCCCCAGACCTTGGTCAGTGTGTCGCCGAATTGCGGCGCTTCCTTCTTCACTTCGTAATGACCCACAGGATTCTCGAAAATCGAGGCCTGCGAGAAATCTGGGATGTTTCCGTTGCTGTTGTACGCGGGAATGTTGGCCGACGGCGTGGAAAACACCTTGCCGTAGGTTGAAGGATAGCCAAGAGTGGTTCTGAACGCTGCGGACGGGTTCGGGCTTGTGAATGGATAGCTGCCGAACGCCCATGCCGCCAGGAAGTCGTTGGTGGTTGTCGCGTTGAAGCTGTGCACGATGTGGCCGGCCATGACCTTGCCGTAGTTATTCTCGACTTCGCCGCCACCCGGGAAGGGGATGGAATTGCCGGGCGTCCAGTAGAGGTGCGCGCCATTGCCCGCCGCGAAACCCGAACTGAATGCCTGCTCATAGCTGCCGTAGATCTTGGTGTTATCGCCCCAGAGGTAGTCTGCGCGTACGCGCCAGATCCACCCGTTGTCAATGTTCACGATCGGCTGGTCGTAGTTGCAACCGTTGCAAACGTTGGCGCTGGGAGTGATGTTCGCCTTGGGCCAGATCTTGGCCAGAGCCGCCGCGCCCGGATCAAGAAATCCTGCGGGGAACTTCTGACCGCCGTCTACGTTGTATGTCGTAGATCCACTGGTGTAGGTGCCGGTCGCGGCAGGTGTTGGCAACGGAGTGCCGCTGTTGCTGTACGTCGTTCCATTTGCCAGAACCGTACCGCCAAGATCGCTGCACCAGCCGCCGCCGCCGAAGCCGCTCGGAGGTGCGCCCTGGAAGAATCCGTGCGGGCAGATCGCTGTGTTGTCAGTGTTGTCGGTCGAAAAGTCGCCTTGCATCATTTCCGGACTGGGAATAAACGACGTCAATACGTTGGCGTTGCCCTGATTCTGCAGCCACTTCTCATAGCCGCCCCAGAAAAGCAAATGCTTGTGCGTCCCTGGAACCGGACCGCCAAAACTGCCGCCCGGATAGTAGTAGCTCTGCGGTCCCAGTGGGGTGTTATTGTTCTTCTGCTGCCAGCCGTTCGCGTTCAATACGTTGTTGCGTGCGTTGAAATAGCCTTCGCCGTGATAATTCGCGCTGCCGGAGCGGCTGATCGTGCTGACCACCAGCGGGCCAAACGGCTGGTCGGCGCTCATGTTCGAGGATTCCATGCTCACCTGCGATGTCATCTCCGGAGCGATGATCACAAGCGAGTTGGCCATGTTGCCGATGTCGATGGTCTCGGCGCCGTCAACCAGGATCGACGTGCCGCCGCGGTAAATCGAGCCATTGGTGTAGAGGCCGCTTCCAACGCCCGCTTGATCGACCGTGATGTCCAGATCGCTGTATGCGGGAGCCGTCTGGGTCATGGCCCCGGATGTCGTGACCGTGCCGGGTAGGACCTTCAGTAGCTCCGTTGTATCGCGGCCTTCGAGCGCGAGGTTGTCAATATCCGCCGAGCTCAAAACGTCAGTGTGCGCGCCATTATCGACGGGGATCATCTCCGAGTCCGCCGACACCGTGACCGTCTGCGATTCGGCACCCACGGTCAGATCGAGGGCGGGAACCGTTTTTGAGTCGCCGGCGTTTAATACGATGCCGGTTACCTGTTTGGCTTGAAAGCCTTTTGCTGACGCCTTGATGTCGTATGTGCCCGGTGTCAGAGATGGGAACGCATAGAGACCCGCTCCATTGCTCGTATCCACCGTAGCGAATTTCGTTGCTTCGTTGATCAGCGCCACAGTTGCACCGGGAATGACGCCGCCAGACTGATCTTCTACCGTTCCCGAAAGCGTCGCGGTGACCTGCGCCTTTGAAGTTTCGGGAATGGCAAAGAAGAGGATCGCAAAGCTGAACAGCAGAGTGAACAGCTTCAGCCTGTGTGGAACTGCCCCAAAGTAGTGAACGAACCTATTTGCGCGCGCGTTGAGTGTGGAATAACTCTGCGCCTGACGACTAGCCTCTAGAAGCATACAAACCTCCTGATGTTCTCTTCTGTCTGGGTCGAAGTTGAACGGCAATCACGAATGAACTATGGAATCGGAGCGCGTGAGCAACCTGAGACCGCCGACCTGGGGACTCGCCGCAAGCCAAAATTGCGCCCCATATACTTTCATTGCCGGTGATTGACCTTGGCCATAGCCACTCGGACACTGGGAGGTCATCACCACTTCGTAGGAGGGGGTGGGGGCATTCGTAGTTCAGGAGTTCGCTGAGGATGGACAATTCCCGAGTCGAGAAGAATCATGATGCGTCGTTAATGGTATTGCGCCGCACACGCCGTACCTCGGCTCGTCAGAGCATTGATCAGCAGCATCAACGGCGAAACCTCATCGAACCTGACGCAAAGATTCTGACTCCCCGCATCGGCCAGGCGAAGAGGCACAAACCCGGCACGAGGCAAGGAGCGGGACATGAGATCAGAGGGAACTTCGCGTTATTCCTGAATCGCGGGCAACACGGACACAGCACATTTTCGGGCTGGGGAAGGGCCGGCGATAATCCAGCCCCAACTCAGAATCAAGTAGAACGCCGTTACAAATGAATTACGTCGATGCCAGATCCCGGAAGAATCTCCGAGATGGCTAACGCCGCGACGAGCAGGAATACATTAGAACGCGAGACGAGCGCTAAGCCGGGTCCTCGCGTCCCGGGTGCCCGACGGGAAGACCTTCCGCCCGCTGACGACATCGGCGCGAATGGGATTCGCGCCGACCACTGTGCTGGCGTCGTCGTGTTCCTCGCACTGCCTTTCAAGCAGCCGGTCGGTGCGGATCCGGTGTGGAATCTATGCGTGCGTAGGTTGCCAGTGCGTCGGGACTCGTGACAACCCAATTTGAGCCGCGCAGCCTCACGAGGTCGTGGGCCTTGAAGTCAGTCAAGGCGCGGGTGACCGTTTCACGCGATGCTCCGATACATTCACCGATTTCGCGGTGAGTGAGCGCGCACTTGATCTGGATACCGTCCCCGGTCGGGTGACCTGCTCCACACCACTCCAGCAATAGATGGGCGAGCCTGGCCATCACGGACGACGTGAGTCCGAATATTCGCAATCTTCCGCGGATTCGCACGAGATCTGTACATAACTCGCGTGCCACATTTTGACTGGCGCTCGGATGACGCGAGAGAATCCCGAGAAAGTCCCGCCGCCGCAGCGACGCGATCGTGCAAGGGTACATTGCTTGCGCGCGAATCTCGGAGGAGTCGCCGGAAATGGCAGAAGCAAGCCCGAGAGTATCTCCAGCGCCCGCAACCCCAAGCAGAAGTCGCTTGCCATCGGAGGAATTCATGGAGATATTCACTCCACCTTCCAGCAGGAAGAGTATGCGGGATGGTTTCTGCGCCTCGCTGATTAGAACTGTCGACCCGGGGCAACGGAAGTGTGTTGCCAGCGACGCGAAGTCGCACTGCGCTTCGACTGACAGATCCTTAAAGAATCCTTCCGAACCAACCGGCGATCGGACGTCACACCGGTTCAATGCAAAGGGGCCTGACATGTGGAACTCGCTCAGGTTGGGAGTTTCACTCATTCGATCCCTGGTCTCGGCGAATTCATTTTCGTCACGGCCGGCTCGAAAATCGCTACTGGATTGGCGATGAATCAATTGCAAAGTTCGCATTGATCTGCCGACCTGTGAAGCTGGTTCCGACGGTTGCACCCGCCGGCCTGAGGATTTCGAAACAGCGCGCAGGTTTGAAGGCGTCATTCCGGGGCCTCTCATGCTGCAACACCCGGCAAGGCACGACTCGCCAAAGGAGATCTCGACCGTTCGGCCATGACTTCTCCAATGCTTTGCAGCAGGCTGATCGGTTCATTTCTGATGGTCGCGTCGGCAAAGCTGTCCCGGTGGTTTGCAGAGTCTGTGATCGAAACCACGGGTGTTCGTGAACCGATTGCTTTGACCAGGAACGCAAATCTTTCCCGGCTATCGGCGGGGATGGAATGACCGAGGAGGACCAAGTCGAAATCACCATCCCTGATGTGGACAATTGCTTCCCTGATCGAACCTGTGGAGGTTACCACGTATCCGGCGGATTGCCAGAGTGAGATCTGACCTGCCAGAAGCGACGAATCCAAGCCGACGGCCAGGACAACCGTTACGGGCATAATGACCTCCAAGATGGGGAAACAGGACTTCCCCGGTCGGGGAAAACGAGCCAAGTATTCATTTGATATCCGTTTCCTGGCGAGCCGTCTGGTCAATATTGCACACTGCCCCGTTTTTCATCGCGTTTTCACCGGTTCAATCTTCTTGCTACCCACAGCTCCAGACGCCTGAAGGCATCCCGTCCCGAATGAATTTGAGTTCCTGGGCTACCGGCGCTTCGGTTCGCAGTCTCGGGTTCTCTCGGACAACGAGGTTAATTCCGCCGTAAAGAAGTGATCTCCTCTTACTCTTGCAGAAGGCACGGGCCGGGTCCACTGGGGAAATGGCGGCGGCAGGCTGCGATCAGCGACATTCGAAGCTGGCGGCGTCTTCGGTGTTGCCCTGACCTTTATATTGCGCGTGTTTCGGAAAGGGGCAGAGCGGCCGGCTGCGGCCGGGGAAGGCTTTCCCTGTAGCAGTGATGTACTGAGGTGCGATGCCCTTCTCGACCCAATTGGAAAGCGCGCCCAGCAGATCGAACTGATCGAGTGACTGGCCGCCGGCGCAGTGGCTCATTCCGGGAACGAAATAAAACTGGCTCCATGGGGAGACGGCGTCAGAGCCACCGTTCGCCACGGTCATCTTTTTGTAGTACTCGAAGGTATCGAGAGGCGAGAACCACGGGTCGCTGTCGCCGTGGTAGAAGATCAGCTTGCCGCCGTGAGCGGAAAAGGTGGAAAGGTTGATGACGGTTGAGTCGACCAGCGGCTGGACATCTGTCAATGCCTCGGTGTCAACGTCGACTTCGGTTCCAGTGGGTGGCGGGCCGAAGATGCCGGAACCTGGAACGAGGATTCCCGGGATGCCGGTGGTTGCTGCAATGCCGGAATCATAAAGGAAGCCAGGATAGACCTGCACCCCGCGCGAAGTTCTTGGACCGTCGAATGCTTTCTTGATGGCGGCGGCTTTTTCGGGCGCGAGGCAGTCGGCGCTCTGGCCGGGTTTGCAGGCCAGGGACTCGGGGTCGAAATGGCAGGCGAGGGGATCGGAAATCAGGCCGTCCGCTAGGCCGTCGAGGGCGTCGCATTGCTTCATCAGCGCATCGATGACGAGCTTGCGATCGCCATCAGTGAATGCCTGCGTGATGATCGGCTTTCCATCGGAATCTTTGGGCGCGATCTGGTTGAAGGCGGCGGGAATCCATTCGCTGATGGCAAGATTGGAAAAACTGGTGCGCATGGCCGGATCGCCGACGATGATTCCGTCGAACTCCGTGGGGTAGCGCTGCGAGAGGACCATTCCTTCACGGCCGCCGGTGGAGCAGCCGGTGAAATACGAATATGCCGGGGACTTGCGATAGTACTGCCCGACAATTTGCTTAGCGAGCGCGGCGACCTCGACGTTGGCTTGATAAGCGAAGTCGAGAAAGGCCTGCTGGTCCTTCTGGAAACTAAAGTCGAAGGCGCCGTTATGGCTCTTGTGGCCGGTGTCCGTACTGACGACGGCGTAGCCGCGCATCAGCGCGGGTGTATCTCCCGATGCGACTTGTCCGACCGGCGGGTATACGATTCCGTTGCCGCCTGCGCCGCCCTGCATGAGGAAATCGCCGTTCCACTTGTCCGGCATCGCGAGCGCGAATTGAATGCCGAATTCCTCGCCGCCAACTCCCTTGCGGCGATTGATGACTCCCTCAACGCGGCAATATGCGGGCAGAAGAAACATTTGTCCCGGTGGGGCGAAAGGAACGGGCTCTTTGCTTCCGTCGGCGATGGGAGCAGCCTTGGTGATTTCAACGCCAGGAGCTTTGAAGTTGATGAGATCGGTGCAGGAATTTCGCTGCTGAGACCAGGCGCACGGAGCCAATAGGAATACGGAACCGATGACAGCGGGAAGAAAACGCGTGTTCATGATGCCTCACAGCCACAACCGTCACAACATGGAGATGCCTGCGTCGCGATAGATTTCAGTGATGTAGGTCAGGTCGCGCAGGCCCTCCTCGCCCGGGGTCTTGGGCTCGAGGTTGTTCTGGACGCAGTTGGAGAAGTGATCGGCCTGGGCGGTGAACTGGTAAGGGTTTTTCTGAGGGTTGGCTTCGTCAATCACGGTGGGCGGAACCCGTGGCCCATTGAAGTACTCTGCGTGGAGCTGCTGACCGTCGTAGTTGAAGGCTGGGTCGGCTCCGACCCAGCCCTTGGCGCCATGCACTTTGAAAAAGCCGCCCATCTGCGCTCCATAGGTGGTGGCACACGAGGCCACAATGCCGGATGGGAACTTCATGGTCCAGGAGAGATTCTCTTCGACTGAAGTGAAGCGGCCGTCCTGATCGATCACGGAACTGAAGGCGGAGAAGCTGGAGGGCTCTTCGCCGGTGAGGTAGCGGGTGGCGTTGAGGGAGTAGATGCCGACGTCCATCAGCGGGCCGCCGCCGGAAAGTTTTTTGTCGAGACGCCACTCGCCTACCCGTTCGTTAAAGCCGAATGCGGTTTCGATGGCCTGAACTTGGCCGATGGCGCCGGTGCGAATGAGATCGACCGCCTTGAGGTTGGAGGATTCGAAGTGGCAGCGATAGGCGATCATGAGCTTGACGTTGGCGGACTTGCAGGCGGCGATCATCTTTTCGCACTCCGCGACGTTGACGGCCATGGGCTTTTCGCAGAGGACGTGCTTGCCGGCCTTGGCCGCGCGAATGGTGAAGTCGGCATGCATGGAGTTGGGCAGCGCGACGTAAACGGCATCGACATCTTTGTTGGAAAGGATGGAATCGAAGTTGTCGTAGGTGTAGATGGAGGTCTCGGGGACACCGAAGTCGGAAGCGATGCGGAGGGCCTTGTCGCGATGACCGCTGACGAGCGCGGTGACTTTGGAATTCGAGGAATTGCGGACGCCTGCCATGAAGATGGCGGCGATGCGGCCGAGGCCGATGATGGCGTAGCCTGTCTGGCGCCCGGGGGTTTGGGCGAGAAGAGGCGGAGCGAAGCGCGCGGCGAGACCAAGCGCGCCCAATGCGGCGAATTCGCGACGAGTAAATGACATGAGGATCACTATAAACCTCCGGGTCTGGGGGCCTCCAGAAAATTCCTGGTAACGGGCCGATATTTCAATGACTTAATGGGATCGAGGCGGGCAGGTGCAGGGATGAAAAGGCGCGGTGCGGACGGCGGGATCGCGCGATTTCCGCATCTGCTTCAGCCGGAAATTTTTCTGGCCGCGCCGCCCGTGGACGGCAAGAGGACGGCTGTTGAATCTTGCTGCCGGGGTTCGACTTCACGTATAAATGAGTTAAAGCCCCGCAGAATTTCTGGTTTATCAAATCTGTCCGTTCGATCTGCGAACGGGCAATTCACCGCGAACCTGTATCGTTTATCCAATTGATTCATTCATAACGCCCCCCGAGGGTGGAAGAGAAGGAACCAAGATGAAACAGGGCAAATCGAGCATCGCCAAGCCGCTGACGACGAACAAGCACCTGATCCGCTGGGTGGAGAAGATGGCGGAGCTGACGCAGCCAGCCGCCATCCACTGGGTCGATGGAAGCCAGGAGGAGAACGACTGGTTGTGCGACGAGTTGGTGGCATCGGGAACATTCGTTCGGCTGAATCAGGAGAAGTGGCCGGGTTGCTTTTACGCGCGCTCGGACCCGCGCGATGTGGCGCGCGTGGAAGATCGCACATTCATTTGCTCTCTCTCAAAGGACAATGCCGGGCCGACGAACAATTGGGTTGAGCCGTATGAGATGCGCAAGAAGCTCAAGGAGCTGTTCAACGGCTGCATGCGTGGACGGACGATGTACGTGCTGGCCTTCAGCATGGGTCCGGTGGGATCGCCGATGTCGCGCATCGGGGTCGAGCTGACGGATTCGCCATATGTGGTAGCGAATATGCGCATCATGACGCGGATCGGGCTGCAGGTGCTGGAGGAAATCGACAAGGGGACGGTACGCGTGGTGCCGTGCATGCACTCGGTGGGAATGCCGCTCGCCGCCGGGCAAAAGGGCGTTCCGTGGCCGTGCAACGAGGAGAAATATATCGTACATTTTCCCGAGGTGCGCGAGATCTGGAGTTATGGGTCGGGATACGGCGGGAATGCGCTACTCGGGAAAAAGTGCTTTGCGCTACGGATTGCCTCGAACATTGCGCGTGACGAAGGCTGGATGGCCGAGCACATGCTGATTTTGGGCGTGGAGTCGCCGCAAGGAGAGAAGACGTACGTGGCGGCGGCGTTTCCGTCGGCGTGCGGCAAGACGAATTTTGCCATGCTGGTGCCGCCGAGGGCGCTGGGCGACTGGAAAGTAACGACGGTTGGTGACGACATTGCGTGGATCAAGCCGGACGCGAACGGGCAACTGCGCGCCATCAATCCCGAGAGGGGATTTTTCGGCGTAGCGCCGGGCACGAGCGAGAAGACGAATCACAATGCGATGGCGACGCTGCGCAAGAACACGATCTTCACAAATGTTGCGCTGACGCCGGATGGCGGCGTGTGGTGGGAAGGGATGACCGACGAGCCGCCGGCGGAGTGCACAGATTGGCGCGGCGAGCGCTGGACTCCGGAGATCGCAAAACAGACGGGGGCCAAAGCAGCGCACCCGAACGGGCGATTTACGGCGCCGGCATCGCAGTGTCCCTCGATCGATCCGTCGTGGGAGGACCCGGCGGGAGTGCCGATCGGCGCATTCGTTT
>CAZVYV010000043.1:5937-14673 GCA_964630985.1 uncultured Occallatibacter sp. | reverse complement strand
GCCGATTGCCGCTGTGCTGATTGCCTTCGCCAGAGTGGGGATAGTCCTGTTTTGGAGGAGGCGCGGCTAAATGATGACCATTGGGTTATAGACGGTCGAATAGGCACTTTCGGGCGTCATTGAATATTGGATATACGAACATTCTGAGCAAAGGCACAATACCACTTGTTGTCCGGTGTCTTCGTCGTATTCGTTCTGCAAGGTAGGATACATCAAACTATGCCCGCAGCCAGCGAACATCAAGCCTGTTCTTTCGTTAAAAGCCTGTGTGGAGAAGTAGTCCACGCCGGTTACTGGCTGCGGCAGTACGGGGGTTCCTGGACCTCCGGGCTGGCTAAATAGACCGTTAGGCCCGTTGGGCCGCACATACATGGTTCCGATGGTCCAGGAATTTGCCACATCTCACCCCTAGCTAGAAACCACCATCACCAGCGCATCGCGGATCTGACGCGCGATGTAAACCGCCGGATTTTCGCCGGCCGAATCAGCCCAAGACAAGAGCGGGCCAGCCTCGTCCTGGTCCAACTCCACCGCCAGCCGAATTCCGCCGTTTTCGAGCTTGACGATACCCTGCGGGATACCAGATGCCTTTTCCTGCTTGAGTAGCATCCTGGCCACGCCCAGGTCCATCGTGAGCTGCTTGGCGCTGGTTTCCAACTCTTCGATCTTGGCAACCTTCGATGCAATGGTTTCATGTAGGGCGGAAATCTCCCGGTTGCGCTGGTCGATGGTCACATCCTTGGCCGCGGAGGCGCTTTCAATCTCGGCCACGGCCACGCGCGATTCGTCAAGGAACTGACCGAAGGTACGCTGGACGAAGGGAATATAAATCGCGCGGCCCGCTTCTTCGCTCTTCGGGTCGATCTGCTCTCTGGATCTCGTCTCGTCTTTGCTCATTTCTACCTCGCTCGATGGGATTTGTAGGGCCTGCGCTTGTTTCTGGCCGCCGATTTGCGTTTGTGCCTGAGCATGATCGCTACGCGCTGGCGGTCTGCCCGCTTCTTGCCGTGGCGCCGCTTGGTCTTGGCGTAGGTTCGACCCGCGCCTAGTTCCCTGAAATTCTATTCCGTCGTTTTCCGATCGGTCCCGCGCTTTAAGGGCATGACGACAACCTCGCTGACAGCATTTTACTCTTGACTTCGGAAAAACACCTCGGATTGCGCAAAAATATCTCAACCAGAGCTTTTCCTGCTTGCAATTCATTAGGCATTGCGCTTACAGTATTGACCATGGCAAACACATTGAATCGCCGGGGATGCACCCACCAGGAAGCGGTCAAAACGCTACAGGGTTGGATTCGAGAACAACGCATGAGTCAAGCAGATTTTGTACGCTGGTTGTCTGACCACGGAATTACGATTACGCGGGTTTATCTCAGCAATATGCTCACTGGCAAACGGCCGCCCGGCCCGAAGTTTCGGGAGATGTTCCGCGAAATTGCCGGCATTACGCTGGTCGATGGGTTTGTGGAGCAAAGAGAACATAACGGAGGCAAGGCATGAAGAAGAGCGAGAAGCGTTTCAGGGTGCAGGTATTTATGGGAGGGGCATGGCAATATACCTGGTGGGACAAAATTTCGCAGAACGCTCGTGGGGCCAATGGCTGACCAAAGAGGATGCGGAGAGGGGCCTAGCTATAGCTGAGGAACGTTGGCCGCATAGCACCTACCGCATCCAAGAGAAGGAGGAACCCCGTGGCTGATCTAAAACCGTTGCAAAGATACCAACGCAAACCGTGCTCCGTGTGCTCAATGAGAAAGGCCCGTGAATGCAGATATGTTCTTTTTACCGACACCCAAGACCGGGAGCGTGTGCTGGTTGAGGCGATGAAATCACTTCTTGACGCGAATAGCCCTGGCGGTTGGCTTTTGACATCATTGAATGCCCGCGTCCTGGTGGAGCAGTGGAAGAAGGAGCAGGGTTGAACTTCCGGCGCATGTTCAACTGTGATGCGGCGGATGTCCGCGTCGTCAACGGGACGTACTTCCTGATCCTTGGATGGAATCGGAATACGCGGCAAGAGATGACCGCTCAATGGTACAAAGACGGCCAGCCGATGCACTTTGATTATGTAGAGCAGAAGGTGGTAGCGTCTGGCCGGTCGCTCAAAGAGCTTAGGGCGTCAGCGCGAGAATACAAACGGCTCACGCAAATGACGATGGAGCAGTATTTGAAGGAGGTAATAAGATGACGAATTGCCGAAAGCACGAACACGCTTGGACCACAAGATGCATCAACTGCGGGGAGATTCGCAACATGGATCAATATGTTCGTATCCCTCGTGCCGAGTATGACGCCGAACTTCTCGCCGCGCGGAAGCATGTGGATGAGGCTGAGAGAAAGCTCAATAATTTAGCTCGACTGCTGGCTTTCGCCACGACCCATGCTCGAATTCCAGAGTTGATTTCAGAAGGCGAAGCGATGGGATGGGGGGCGGTACGGGAAGCTCTAAAGTCACACCAAAACGAGGGTGAGGAGGCTACCGATGAATCTCACGAATGAACGACTGGAAGAGATTTGCAGCCGTCCACTTGACCCTTATGGACGACAGGGAGAGACTCTAGAGCCATCGCGCGTAGCTGACGACGCTGAGATTGATCTTGCGTTTGTCGAACTTCTCGCCGCGCGGAAGGAACTGGAGGCCCTGCGCAATGCGATAGCAATCCATCGAAAAAATGTGTGGGGCGATGGGGGTGTTGCCAATGACGAAGATGTGCGGTTGTATGCCACCATCAACCCACCCCAGGAGGACGCCAGTGCCAGATGAATCCAAAGTTCTATACCAGCCGCTTGCGCCGCCCCAGCCCTATCCGCCAATAAACCGCCCCCCGCAACTCTGCCAGGCGATAATCTGGCTTGACTCCGACGCCAAGGCGAACACCTACTGCATGCTCAACCGGGGGCATACGGGAGAGCATAGCCCGGAGCGGGAAGTGAGAAATCCCAAGTGAGCAGATTACCGAAGAAACTCAGCCCCGGCGAAGAGGAATTCCAGAGGCACTGCCAGGCATATCATCTATCGACCCAGCGGGAAGTGAAATTGATTACAGGTCGGGAGTGGAGTTTTGACTTCTTCTTTCCTGAGTGCAATCTTGCAGTTGAGATTGAAGGCGCAACGAAGTTCGGCAAGGGAAGGCATTCGCAGGGGGAAGGGTTCGAGAATGACTGCCGCAAGTACAATGCCGCATCGATGGCCGGATTCAGGCTGCTGCGCTTTACGACGGCCATGGTGTTCAGCGCGGAGGCCATAGATACAGTGAGGGAGGCCCTCAATGCCCGGTAAGCGCAGAGGTGGAAGATTTGTCGAGAGCAGTCCCCGATTCATGGATGCCATCCTGGCGCACGAGGCACGGGAGCAGGCCGAGGCCGCGCCCATCGTCAAAGCCGGATGCACATGCCGCAATGGGCATGAACCCATCGACGGCCTGATCTACGAGAATCCCTGCTGTGTGGAACATGGGAGGCGCACCCGCTGGCCAAGCGGTATCAGCCTATCGAGCGCGGAGAGCGGCAGAACGTTGGGGACGATTCACAACCCCAGGAGGACACAATAAGGGCCAGCCCGAAGACTGGCCCCGATCTGGCTCTGCGTCCTCCTTTGTTATGAGTTGAACAACGCAACCTCAGCCGCCCGCCGCGCAACCATGCCGGGAAGCACCTTCCCGCCCGCGTGGACCCATCTTGGCAACTGCGCGGGTATCTGATCAACGCCATGGGCCAGCAATTCAACCAGCGCCCCAGTGCCGCATTCAAAAGTGAAATCGGCGACAGCATCCCACTGGTTCTGGTTCAGGTCCAGCGCGAGATGCTGCGCGTTCATGGCTGCATCGACCTTGGCCACGTCCTTGCCTAGAAGTGCATCGGCTTCAGCCTCGGTGATGCCATTGGGGAAGGACTCACCAGGCAGAAGGTCATGCCCGTAGCCGATCACTTCGTGGCCATAGTCACCCTTGGCATCCGGCGCGAATCCCTCATTCTGCTTGATGAACTGAACTCCCCTAACGCTGGTCTGCATCGTTCCTCCGAATGAATTGCGCGGCAGCGCGTCTTGTGATCCGGCAGAATCCAGCAGACTATTGGAACCGCCGCGCAAAGTGTTGGAGCCCGGAAGACTCTTGATCCTCTCGCCCCTAAAGGCACGGGCGTGGCCGAACTATTCTACGTCGGTGTTGACGGAAGCGTAGAACGATTCAGTGGTGGCGACTGCGGCCTTCACGTCGGCAATCACCTTCTGAATCTCATTCCACTCATCCACAGCCAGGGTCACGGACGGCCCAGTGAATACCGCCGTGGTGGTGGCCGCCAGCGCGGCACCATCGGCCAGCAGAGTGGTGAATTCGGGCTTGAGTACCGGCCAGTTGGTTTGGATCGTGTTCAGGACCTTCTCAGCCTTGACGGGGAACTCGACGACTTCGACGGCGACGTGCGCGATGTCCTTGGCTACGACTTCAACGCCGTGCCCAATCTCTTCAAAAGGGTTATCCATTTGCCTGTCTCCTACTTCGGTTGCGCGTCAGAGGCGTGAATAAGGCCCCAGCCCGCCGTGATGGTTGTGATGAGCGTTGGGACTGAAACCGTCTTCCCGCCCAGATACTCGATTGATGCGTTGACTAGGCCACCCAGAATCGTAAGAATTCCGAGTGTGGTCGTCTTCCAGTTTTGCATGATTTCCTCTCAGTTCACAGTTGCGATGATGAAGACTGACGCAAGCACAGCGCCGAATGCCGCCCCGATCAGGAATATCACGAGGGCGTAGCGCAATTCAATTCTGCCGTGGGGCGAAGAGCCAGGCAATGACATAGATGCCTCCTGCAAGGGTTAGAATCAGGCCGATACCGCACAGCATGGCGCGAAGAAAGGTCATAGGTCCTCCGGTAGCGGATGGCAGTCTTCCGGCTTGTGCATTCTGTCCCAGATCGTTTTGTGGGGGTCGGTTGTTTCCTCTGTCGCCTCTTCAACCTCTACACAAGGCTGCGGCTGCGGCTTCGGTGGGAAAGGGTATCCCGTTGGGCTACTTGCCATAGTTCACCTCAATTCCTTGGGTAGTCCGAGGGCAGAGTGGCGCTCTGCGGTTTCTGGTTCGATGATATACCAGTTTCTGGATGCTGCCAGAACGATTTGTGGGGCGGGATTTCAGAGTGGTGAATCTGATCCCATTCCTGGGCGATATTGGACAGTTGATTGAAGAAAGCAGCCAATTTTACGCACCCGGGAATTCCGGTCGCCAGTAAAACACAGAGAACAGGCACGCCACAGTAGAGGAAGAGATCACGGAACAACTTTGCCCGTTCAGTCTTTTTTCTTCGCACGTATCTTTCCTCGACTAGCCATGCGCGGATTTCCGGCACGAGGCCCTTTTCCGGATCGTCATCGCCGTTGTAGAGATCGCTCTTCATGCGGCTCACAATGGAAGTCAATTCTGCAATCTCCTTCTCTCGATTACATTCCTGCGGCGCTATCCTTCTATCCACTCCAGTGTGAGCCATCCTGTCCCCTTGCCCGCTAGTTGCACTCAATCGCCGCGCTGATGTCGGATAGTGAAGTGCCGTCCGTGGTGCCTTGCACCCAGAGAATATCGCCTACTGCGACTGTGCCTGTTGTGGTGACGTTGCATTTTGTTCCCGTGCCAATTGTGCAGGTCAGCCCGCTGATAGCCGATGCCCCGTCGTAGACCTGGAAAACACCGTCCGAAGAGTCGTGCCCGCCGGCGGAAGAGCTTACATAGAATTTGATAGATGTAGCTCCGCAAGACGACGTAGCAATTGTGCCTCGGTATTGAGTGGGCACGATTGCTGTGCTGCAACCTCCGCTGCCAGTGTCTCCGCCTAGCCCGTTGATACTGACTTTATTCGTGCCGCTGCCAACAGCGCCGTAACAGTTACCAGTGAACCGTTGACCAACCCCTCCGCCGCCGCTCCCCGTGTAGGCAATGTTTATAGTGTTCCCGGTCGTGGTCAGGCCGATTCCGGTGCCAGGCGTCAGATTGACAGCGCCAGATGAAGGCGTGACCGCGACTCCATTGTTCTGGATGGATTGAACGCCGGTAGTAGCCAGGCCCTGCTCGGTCCACACGCCCGTTACCGCGTTCCACTTCAGCGGGATAACGCTCCCCACGGTGCGCGCCGATGCCGTAAGCGCAACGATGTTTCCGCTGCTTCCGAGCGCCCATGCTCCATCGGCAATCAAATATTCCACGGCCCCGTTGAGCATCGCATCCTGCGTAGCGCCTTCAATCGCCAGCGTGTTGATCGTTGTGGTGCCGAAGATATGCCAAGTATTGAAGTTCATGGCTCCGATGCCGCTGCTGTTGTTTAGGTCCACATTCGCCGGACCGCCAAGCGTGACCGAGGACGCAGACGCAACCGCATAGGGGAACACACCCGGATTCAACTGGATGTTTTCGTAGGTATGCGCGCCAGCTACATTGAACGAATCGCCGGGCTCCCAACTCCAGTTTGCCTCGCCGGTAATCGCTCCGCCGTTAGACGTATCGTTCACTACAAGGCAATAGGTGTTGGACATGCACCTGTTGTGGCTGAAGTTGCCATGTCGAACATAGTTTCCTCCAACCTCAACAGTCCCCTGGCCGGTGAAGCTTCCGGTGCTCGTGTTGTCCACAAAGCTGAACAATCCCTTAGTCATTTGCAGACCGTAGACGCCAGTCCCGTGGATTTGCGACTTGGATATTCCCACGCGCACCCAGTCATAGGTGTTGGTCAGGAGAGAGCTTCCGCCGTTGGTTGCTTGCATATCCACGTTGTCGAATGTCCAATTGCTATTGGGCATTCCCATTGTGCCGAAGGCGCTACCGGAGAACGAGCCGCCGGTAAAGCTGAACGGCGTCTGAGCAACCCACGATGTCGGGTTCAACAGCCCAAACCCGCAAGGTGAAGTGAATTTGTTGTTGACTGCGACTATGCCGCCCTCCTGAATCTCAAGAGCGCAGTCGTTGGTGTTGAACGTGTTCCCGGTCAGAACGACAGGGGTGTTTCGATTGGTGGCCATTGCCCATCGCAAGCCCGATCCAAAGTAGCTGTTCGAGATGGTGAGATAGTTGGGCCTGACATAGAAAGGGATCGCGCTCGATGAGTAATTGTGCAGCGCGTAGCGTTGAGCGTTGTCGAAGCGGCTCCCCTCGATATCGACACTAACAGACGGGTGAACGTACATCAGGTATCCCTGAGCAGGGCCAAGCGAAGGGTTCAGGTCGTGATAGTAGCTGTTCTTCACGATGTACTGAAGATTCGGCAGCCCAAAGCTGAACGAACCGCCTGAGATTGTCAGCGCGGCGTTTGTGTAGGCTTGGGGAGCCTGCTCCCTAACGCGAGCCTGGGTGCTGCTGTCCACCTGCACAATGAGAGAGTTGAACGCCGATCCCCCGGTACCGAGAGTTACCTGCGTGCCCACATCGCCCTGTGTGAATGCGCAGTCGGAGCAGGTGACCTTGTGATCATCATTGGCATAGATCGTGGTGCTGGCGCTGCTTGCCGAGGTGCCTGCCGCAAGGCTCAACTGCACGGTGGTGGAGTTGGTGACGGTAAGGATCAATGCGCAAAGGGGATAACTTCCGGTAACGCCCGCGCCATTAACATAAACGCGCCGGTCCTGGTCTGCTGCGGTGAATGCTGCTGTGGCGCTGGTCAGTTGGCGAGAACCGGCAGTAGTAACGCCGTCTGTTACCGTGCGGTCAACTTGCATATTGGCGTCTGTCACGCTGCGGGTTCCAACAATGGATTGGGCGGGAACCGGCGTAATGTTGAATGCCGCGCCCGTGCAACTATTGATTGTCTCCAGCACCGCAACACCCCTCGCGCCCGAGCCGGTGAGCCAGCCTGTTTCACCCACATCCCCGGCGACACAAGAGGCCGTACCGCTCGTCAGCACGCCGCCTGTCGTCACGGCGGCATCATTCACGGTGGTACCGGCATTCGTGAACACATCGGAAACCTGGAAGAAGGCAGTGAGATCGGAGTTGAGAACCTGCAACGTGTAGTTCGTCGTCGCGTTGTCTCCCACCAATCCGGTGGGGCAATCGGTGCTTGACTTGTTCAGCGCCTGATAGAACTGCCCGTTGATCATGACGTGATCGAGAATCGTCTGCCCTGTTCCGCCGCCGCCGTCAACGCATACCGCATCCGTCTCCCAGTTGTTCACGCCGGCACTACCAGCATTCGAAGGCCCTGTAAGTGTCATGTTTTCAAGGGTTAGCGATGTGCCCGCTTCCTGGTGGAAGAGGATGTAGCGAAAAGTCGGCGGGTCAGGTGTGAGGATCAGAGAACTTGCCGGGCCAGAACCAAAGATCGTGGCATTGCCGGTGATGGAAACCCCGAGCGACGGCGAGCCAGAGGGCAGCGTGATCAGACATCCGAGCGGGGGAAGTTGCACTGCGGCCCCTTCGCTGATTGCCAAAGCGACTGCCGATTGCAGCGCGGCAAGATCGTTCGTCACGCCATCGCACTTTGCCCCCTGGGCAAGCAGAGATACGGGCTGTTTGCCATTCCCCGCAACAAACGTCGTGCCCGCCGCCACGGTGCCGGACGCATTCACATTCGTGACGCCGATTGACGGCGTGCCGGTCAATCCGAGCGCGTTGGTAGCCGTTGCCGCCGTGGCAGCATTGCCGCCGATGTTCAACGACGCCGCTGTACCGGTGAGTCCCGTGCCAGGCCCGGAAAACTGAACGCCCGCCGCCACGGTGCCGGACGCATTCACATTCGTGACGCCGATTGACGGCGTG
>CAZVYV010000043.1:0-5837 GCA_964630985.1 uncultured Occallatibacter sp. | reverse complement strand
CCCGTGCCAGGCCCGGAAAACTGAACGCCCGCCGCCACGGTGCCGGACGCATTCAGGTTGCCAGGCAGCGTGTCAACCTGCGAGGATGTGCCGACAGTGCCTGTCTGCGTCATGCCAAGATTGGTCATCGCTCCGTTAGGCGTCGTTGCGCCTGTGCCGCCGCCAGCGACTTGCGTAATCGAGGTTTCTCCTGACGTTACCCACGATAAACCATTGTAGGTAAGAATCAGCGGCGTACCGAGGCTAATTTGGTTTGCCGCCATGGGGACTCCGGCAGTCGTCACGATATTGACGGCCGCCGATCCATTCATCGCCAAGGTAGGAGATGCCCCCGAATTCATCCCGGCCTTAAAGAGGATAGTTGTGCCGTTTACCGGGGCCGCAGAAGACGACGTGGAGCAAACGTAGGCGGTCGAACTGCCCGAAGAATCCACACAGGAAAGTAGGGTAGTCGGAGTTGCATTACTGGACGACGCGGTGAAAATAAACGAATAGGTGACTGACAAATTGACTTGGATCTGGAGACGATACGAGGTGAGCGGAGCAATATAAAACTGGTAGATGCCGTACTGATTGGCTGCGTAGGGCTGCGGCAGTGGGGTGGTCAGGTTGATATCTGAATAGATCGTCGATTGCGGGGAGCAGGGCACGCCGCTGGCCGTATACGGGCATACGGTGATCCGGGCGTTGGCCGCCGGCAGTCCGGTAGGCAAGATCGCCTGGCCGCTGACCGAGTACCCCACCTGGGCGTGAGCGCTAATCCCGCTCAAACTCAATAGGAGGGTCAAAACCGCGAGGAATAGCAGGCTGAAAGTGCCGAGAGCCCTTGGCGTTATTGCATTTGCGATGAGCTGCCGAATTGATTGGTTTACCATGTTCATCCTCTATCCTGTCGTCCTTTGATCCAGAACCCATTCCCGATGGCCGCGCGTGCTCGAAGGTTGCATCCACCAGCGACATTGGTTTGCCGCAGAGGGAGCACAACCCGCTCTGACGCTGCCACATTTTTGCGGTCCTGCTTTTCCGCAAAGCCCGTCCTGCTGCATTTTGAAGGCAGATTTCACGCCCGTCCTCCATGCGCTTTACCGCGGTTGGATTTCTCTCGGGCGGCTTGAACCGCTTTCTCATAGCCCTCATTCAATACCTCCATGGCCATACTGAGCCATCTCGTCTCGTCGGATTCCGGCGCCAGCCGGCGCTTCATCGATTCCTGCACCCCGCGGAGCAGTTGCAACGCGCGATCGGCGGCCGACACCAGATTGGCGTCTTGGTGCAGATCCGCGATCATCAGTTCGAGCGCCTGGCCCTTGCTGGAGAGTTCGTACTTGTGCTGCACCGACTCCAGCATCGCCTCCATTGCCTGTTTGGCCAGAAACGGCACCTTGACGACCATTGTCGATAATGGTTCCCGGCTGCCCACGGCCTTGTTGCGCTCGGCCACCAGTTCGCCCAGGGCCTTCGGTTTGAGAGTCTTGGCATCGGATACCCAGTTCCGCTCATGCCAGATGGCGGGGTCCACCTGAATCAACAGCTCGGCATTCGTGGTTGGGATGCGGGTGAGGTCTTCGAGGGAGAGCTGGTGGAGGGACTGGCCAATTCGAACGTGCTTGAAATAGGTGCTCCGGGGAATGTCCAGGGACTCCCGGTAGGCGTCCTCGCCCCTCGGACCGCTCTCGAAGCCAAGGCGCACCCAGCCGTCGCTCAGGCGCATCTTCCAACCGTAATAGGCGATCTTAGCTAGGCTGTACCGCAGATTCCGCGCCGCGCTTTGCAGTTCTGCGTGGTATTCCAGGATGGGTTCGCTCTCGGGCGAGAGGATTTCACCGATTGGCGGCGGAGGGGGGTCGAGCACCGGAATAGGCAGAGAGAGGCCCATGCCGCAGATTTTACATGCAAGCGCGGGAAATGAAAGGGGTTTGCGGGTAAATTTCTACTTGAAGGCCCAATGCGCGAGCTTCGGAATCAGCCTGTACCACTCTTCAGGGGTCCGCTTTGAAGGGTTGCCCAGGCCCACGGCAATGGTTTCGCGGGTGTACGTCTGCTTTGTGATAGCCCGGCGCCAGCCGGACGGCGGCGGCCATGGGACTCCGAGCTTCGCCAAGGACTCCCGGCTGAATCCGCCCTTCGCCGTCATTGCGGCCTCAACCTCTTCCGGGGTGAACTGCTTCTTTGGCTTCCACATCGCTCAATCCCTCCCGGCAGGCACACTCGCACTCAGCGTGCCCGTTGTGTGGCACCAGCCGCTTGCCGGTGCAGCGACCGTGTGACCCCTTCTTGCACATCGCGCAGACTTTGAATGGTTTAGGTTTCACAGGTACCGATCTTTGATGTCTCGCAGCCAAAACAACTGCTTGACGCTCACTGGGGCGTGGTTGTCGCCTACGCGCTCGACAAAATCCCGCTCATTGGACAGCATCCGTTCCGTGTCGTCGGAGAGCATCGAGCATATCCGGTTTGCTTCTGCGCGCCGCTCATCCGCGGTCAACGTACATTCGCTCAGGTCGTGGTAGCTCATTCTTTCACCTCATAATCCCACGTAGAGGGGGCTAATCAACAAACTCCACTTCACGGAGCCAAATTCCGCAGCGAAAATCCCCAAGGAACAGGCTCCACCTTCCCTCGCCGTACCACGCCTCTCGAACCTTGAAGAGTTTCCCATAATGCGAGGGCTTAGAAGAACCAAAGGGTTGGTCTCTCCATTCTGTCACAATTCTCACATTGCGCCCGATCATCATTTCTTGCGTGGTCTTGATGCGTTGTTGAATCTCAGCAGTTGTTTCATTTACGGCTGCCTTTACGTCCTTGGTCATATCTCCTCCCTGATGGGTTGTCGTCACTTCACCCTCGCCAGATCCGAGCCGGGCCGCGAGTCTATGCGTAGACTGGGCGCGTCCTCAGAGTACAACTCTTTGAAGATGTTGAACTTCTGAGTGAAGAATTCCGGCCAAGCCTCGGCCAGCGCCGCCCATCCCCCAAGACATTGAATCGCCCGCTTGACCGCCAGCGGAATCTCCGGTACCGGCGTCACTTTGGCCTTGCCGTCCACCAAGGTCACTTTCTCTTCGAGGTGGTAATTCCCGTTGCTGTCTGTACGGCAGTGGTCGATGAAGACGCGGGTGACCAGATCCCAGGCGGTAGCCGCGGCGCTCGGCGGCGGGGTCCAGCGCAATCCGGCGCATTCCCTGATCCTGGCCGGGTTGACCGCGTAGCGTCCAAACGAGACAGAGATGGCCTTCTCGACGGCCTCCATAAACCGGTCCCGCCCAACTTCCTCGCAAATCTGCGCCATGAGCTTCAGGCGGAGCTTTAGCGAAAACTCGCTCTCGATACCTTGAACGGGAAAAATCTCCCGTACAGCCTGCCAGGCGACCTTGGCCGCGTTCTCACTGGAGGGTGATATTGCGGAGCTGCTGGCGCTCTTGTTCAAATCCGTTGACGGGCTTTCTCTGCCAAGAAGACTCAGGTTGTTCATAGCGTGCCTCACTGAACCATTTTACCGGGTTGGGTACGTACTTGAGGTCTTCGACCGGCCACTGCTTGACGGCCATAGCGTAGAGTTCCGTGCGGCTGCGCAGGCGGCGGGCAGCGTGAATCGCCTTGTCGGCCTGAGTAAAACCCAAAAGCCGTCCTTCCATCACTTCCAACGCCTTGTCGATCGCATTGAGGGCGGGGAGATGTGCCGGCAGGAGTTCCACGATCTGCTTTGCGTCGATTATCAGCGGGTACTCTGCCAGAATCGCAATGCAGGCCTCCATCCGTTTCGGCCTCTCGACCACTTGGGCCAGTTCCGGCCGCAAGTATCTGCTTTGATGGACCCATGTGCTCATCAAGGGGATGAACTTCTTCTGCCGTGACCCCATCAGGCGCCGGGCCTCCTCGACCTTCTGCCGCAGGAACTCGATGGCCTCGGCGGTCGTTCTCGGATGGCCGTCGATCTCGCCTTGGCAGATACGGTCCAGTGCCTCGTTGATCCGCTTGAGCGCGGCTGGGCGTCCGTCCTTGCGCGGGTACTGGTTGTAGATCGAGAGCAGGACGGGCTCGGGGAAGGCGGGGGGTGCGTCAAAGAGGTCGGTCATGAGCGAATCTCCCAGTCTTCAGCGAGTAGGTCTTCCGTGCTCATAACGTCGGTCATTTGACCGTCATCTCCTCGCTTAAAGTAAATAAACTTTTCAAATTCACCCTCTGCGTAAAAGTAGCAAATATCGTCAAAACTTGGACGACCCACCTTCTTTCCTTCACCCATCCATCTTGCGGCCTGCTTAATGTCAGCCATTCGTCTTCCCTCCGATCCCTTTCACAATCACGCTGGCCTTGGCCGTAGCCTCCAGGTCCAGCACTTGCTCGCCGCCTACGGTCTTGTAGCGCGGGTTGAGGATGATGAGCGTGTCGATGGTCACGGCGGTACTGGCACTCGCGGATCGAATAGTTACCATCACTTCCCACCTCCAGTCATCCGTTCGATCTTTCTCTCAAAGTAGTCGTCTGGCCTCACTGGCGGCTCTCCCCGGCGCAAGCATTCCTCGTGAGACTTCCCGCGCCGTCGAAGATTGTAGTAGCACGGATTCAAGCCCGGATTTAACTCAAGATGCCGTATGAGGCGCTTTCGTCTACCCTCTGCGGTAAGCGTTGAGTTTCCAGTAACCACATCGACGACAGCCTCCGCAAAGCCAAACAATGCGCAGCCTGCGATAAACATAAAAATTAGAGCACCGAGCCACTTTTGATTAGTGGCGAATGCCACAACGGTAAGCACTACAATGATCTCCATGATTCTCACTTCACACCTCCGACATTATGCTGTTTGGTTTCCAGGGCGCGCTGGTCTTTGTCTTTGATTCGCTGCAACCGGTCAATCTCGGCGGCAATGAGAGCGCCAGCCTTGACGAGGTTGCGGATGGGATCGCCGGATGGCTTGAACCAATCGGGGGACCACGGCCACAATCTGCCGGTTGGCCCAATATACATCTCGGTTGATAACGGGGCTGCGCTGGGGAATTGCACTTGGTGGTTAGCGTGGACCGTGTAACAAAGAGCGGCGCTGGCTAGTTCCGCATCATCATGCTCGTCGTCATGCTCCGGAGACCATCCCTCGACTTCAATCTGCCGCTGGCGCTCCGCTGCGATCAGTTCTGTTCCAGTCATGATTTTCTTCTCGATTCTCTCGATCAACTCCTGTGTCTTCTTCAATTCAAGAACAAACTCAAGAGCGTCCATATGAAAAGTCGGTCCGGAATCTTCTAAGGTGTTCCTCACAAGGTAGCCACTTTCGATTCTGGCATAGAGCTTTTTGAGCAGGTCCAGCATGGCGGGCGCATTGGCCAGCAACGGCGCATTCGCCTCCGTCACCGTCTCCGCAATCACTTCACCGCCGTAGTAGGCGTAGGTTTCTTCTTGACAGCCGGATTGTTCTTGCGGCACGTCCGGGTCCGTAATATCGCCGCGCTCGGGGTTGTATTGCCAGGTCACGATTGCACCTCGTCTTTCAGCTCTTCCTTGATGGCATCCACAATACGTCCCAAGTAGGTTTCGTGTCCCTTGGTGCGCTTTTGAAATTGCGCGCCAAGTAGACGGTTGACAAGATAGCCTTGATCGGCCATCTTGAAAAACTGCAAGATGCCTTTGCCCATCGCGCCCCAATACGCCGTCCACGCTTCGCCGTAGCAGGTAATAGTGATTTGCCCTTTGCCGGGTTCAAAGTCTTGGTAGAAGACGGTGATTGGATCGAGACCAGCATGATCCGTCACTTGGAAGGCCTTGATTTGAAGAAGACCTGATTTCATGATTGCACCCACTTCCTTCCGTTAACCTTCTCCAGTTTTGGGGCGTTCAACTTTCCT
>CAZVYV010000042.1:0-14865 GCA_964630985.1 uncultured Occallatibacter sp. | reverse complement strand
GAATGTCGGTGAGCAAGTCGAACTCCGAGCGGTGAACAAGATCGGAATAGAGGCGTGAAGTTTCGATGGCCAGAGTGGCCAAGCCCGCTCCCAGAGACAGTGCCGAGGTTTCTTCCGCGCAAGGTTTGGTGAGGTGGTTCATGGCGGCGCAGATGGTTCCAAGGGCAGCTCCGGAGCGGCCGTGAATCTCCTGCTGGACAATTCTCTGCGACGTGATGAGGGTCGGACGCGCGCCCAGAGTCGCCCCATCGGCGATCTCGCACCAGCAGGCAGCGCCGAGCAACCGGAACGAAACCATCTCGGTGATGCACTCGATGATCTCGCCCAGTGGACGGGAGTTGTTGATGTCCTCAAGGATGCGGCTTCGCCGCTGTTCGAGATATGCCAGGGCCGCGGTTTTCTGCCGAATGCGCCGCTCGAGGGCCCAGCTTCTGATGCCGATAGCGATGACCACCAAAAGCAGCAGGCCGACGATCAACATGAGATGACGCACATTCAACCACGGAGGCCGGGCGACGATCGCGATGTCGTCAACGTTGCGCATCAGGATATTGAAAGGCACTTCGCCATTGAAAGGATTGGCGTCAGTGAGCATGCAGATGCCAGTAACTCGAATGTGCGTGCCTAAGGGAATCTCGCGCATGGGGTTGAGCGGAGCAGTGCTCGCAGTCCCCGGGTGTCGAATGATGGCGGAGAGTAAGTGGCCATCGGAATTCAGCACGTATTCATCCTGGGTAGCCTGGCGCACTTCGGTTACAACCTGGCCTTCGACTGAGACCAAGTCGAAGACGCGACTGTGGCCGACGTTTCCACCCTGGGCCAATTGACGCCAGGTGAAGAGCGCAGGCGAAACCGGCGCCTGCGTTGATGTCTCGCGCACTTCGCCACGAGTCAGGGCAAGGAACCCATTCTCGACGGTGGGGAATCCGATGGCATCGGCTACGTAGCCGACGTGCAGCGGGCTCCAACTATCGGTCGTGATCCAAACGCTTTTTGCGCCGTCCTGGAGAACCAGGGCTACGCCCGGCTGATAGTAGGTGATGGTTCCATGCACGCGTTCGCGGTCACTCGCGTCGCGGACAAGGTAGCCGCTCAATACGCGGTCCATGGGCGTGACTGCGATCGACCAAGGGTCAACGGCGGCGCGTTTGAGAGTCCTCACCTGACTGAGCGACTGGACGTGAAAGAGGATCCCGGTCAGCTGCATTTTGTTATCGAAGACGCCGGACTGGACCCCGGTGAGCTCGACTTCGGCGTCGAGAAGGTCTCGGAGGCGCGATGGGTCATCGCTGTCGATCGTGACGTCGGCGTGGCCCCCGTCCAGCAGGACGCTGAGTTGGGTGGTGGAGACGGGTGCCTGCGAATTGGGAGCCAGGTCGACAGACTCGATGATGGCACGCACGGTCACGAGCTTGCCATCCGTTTCGGCGCGGATCATCTGCTCGAATGTAGGGCGGGCGGGAGCGGGTAATGAACCGTGGCTCAGGAATGTTAGCTGGGCGTTTTCAATGTACGGCCGGAAACTGTCGTGCATGGTTCCGCGCACTCTGACACGATCACCGGGGACCAACTGATACATGAGGGAAGGGTGAACATAGATCGCGGTGGGCCCTTGCTGGACGAACAGATTCCTCTCATAGGAGCGATAGTAGGTGACAGTGGCCTCAAAGGAGACGGACTGGTGCTTGCTGGCCTGGGCGTTGGTGATGGCTGCAGCGGCTTGCGCTGTTGAGATTTGGTCAGACGGCTGCGACCGCGCGCCTGAAGCGCAGAGTAGAAGCATCGCGAACCAGGGAACCACCCTCTTCATAACGCAGCTCAAGAGGGCTGGATGACACGAAACCGGCCCTACGATGCCTTATCGGCAGGGGGTAGAGAACAATGAATGATTCGCGCAGTAATCTTGTTTGGCCTGGAAGTTGGGGGAAGGGACGATGGTGGTTCTAGGAGCGGGCCTGGGGCGCCAGTTCGCCTTCGGGCTGTTCCTCTTCGGTGGCACGGGAATTGGCCAGTCTGGAGTATTTGGCCACATACATTGCGGCGTCGGCCCCGCGCAGCAAGCTGTCGGCGGTATCGGCGTCTTCGGGGTACAGAGAGAGGCCAAAGCTCGCCGAGCCTTGGAGGACATAGCCTTCTCCGATGAACGGCTCATGGAAGCAGCTCTGGAGCCGCGCGCATATTTCTTCAACCTCGGTCCGACTGTGCACTTCAGAAACCAGAACGGCAAATTCGTCGCCGCCCAAGCGCGCCAAAACGTCGAAGGGGCGCAATTGCCGCTTCATGCGCCGCGAGACTTCCTGCAGATATTGGTCGCCGACGAGGTGACCGTGCAGGTCGTTCACCTGCTTGAACTCATTCAGGTCAATGTAGATCAAGCCAAAGATTCCTGCGGTTTCGCGCGCAGTTTGAATCATCGCGCCAAGGGCCTTTTCCATGGCGAAGCGGTTTTGCACGTCGGTGAGGAGGTCGAACTCCGAGCGGTGAATGAGGTCGGAGTAGAGGCGCGAAGTCTCGATGGCCAGGGTGGCCAATTCCGACGCCATGGCCAAGGCCGCTTTTTCAACGGCATCCGGATTTTTGCGGGTGTCGAAGGCGGCGAAGATGGAGCCCAGGGCCGGACCGGAGCGCCCAGGGATGGGAGTTTCAACGACGCGCAGGGATGAGGACCGAAGGTCAACTGGCCGGTTGCCCAGAGCGGCTCCGCCCGCAACCTGGCACCAGCAAGGCGCGCCATTCAGCCTGACGGAAACCAACTCCGTGACCCGCTCGAGAATTTCTGCGAGGGGCTTGGAGTGGTTGATGTCTTCAAGAACCTTGCTGCGGCGGCGCTCAACGTAGGCGAGAGAGCCGATGCGGCGCCGGTTCTTTCTTTCGATGAACCAGGCGCGGATGCCGAGGGCGATGATCATCGCCAGCAAGATGCTGACAATAGCGATCAGGTGGCCTACGTTCAGCCAGGGTGGTTGGGCGACGATGACGATGTCATCGAAATCGCGAATGAGGATATTGAACGGCACTTCACCGTTGAAGGGGTTGGCGTCTGCCAGGATGCAAATGCCGGTGACGCGGATGCGCGCGCCCAGAGGAACGTCCTTCATCGGAGGAATCGTAGCCGATCTCTGCAAAGCGGAATGACTCAGAATGACGGAGAACAGATGGCCATCGGATTCGAGAACGTACAGGTCCTGTGTGGCTTGCCGAACCTCGGTTACCACCTGGCCTTCGACAGAAACCAAATCGAAGACGCGACTGTGGCCATCATTGCCGCCCAAGGCCAGATCCCGCCAGGTGAAGAGAGCCGGCGTCACCGGGGCTTGCACGAGAGTGTCGCGAACTTCTCCGCGGTCAAGCTTCAGAAATCCGTCTTCAACGGTGGGGAATCCGATCACATCGGCGACATCGCCCACATGCAAAGGGTTCCAACTCTGGGTGTTGATCCAGAGGCTTCTTGAACCATCCTGGAGCACAAGGACTGCGCCCGGCTGATAGTAGGTGATGGTTCCCCGCACACGCATGCGCTCGGAAAAATCGTTGAGGCGATAGCCGGTCACGATGCGGTCCATGGGCGTAACCGGAAGGGACCAGGGGTCGGAGGGTGCGCGCCTGAGAATCTTGATTCCGTCCAGCGACTGAACGTGCAGGAGGATGCCAGTCATCTGCATCTTGTTGTCGAAGTGCCCGGAGATCGCGCCGGTAATTTCAACCTCCGCATCAAGCAGGTTCTTGAGGGCGGTTTCATCTTCGGTGTCGACGTTGGCGTCTACCGGCCCGCCGTCAACGATCATGCGAAGATAGCCAGCAGGAATCGGTGATCGAGTGTCCGGCACAAGATCGGCAGAGCGGACGAGGGCGTGCACAGTGACGAGCTTGCAATCGGTCTCGGCGCGGATCATCTGCTCGAAGGTGGGCTGGACGGACTTGGGCAACGCGGCGTGGCCGATGACGGTGATATCCCTGCTATTTACGTAAGGCCTGAAGCTCTCATGGGTGGTTCCGCGCACCAAGACGCGATCACCGGGAGCGAGTTTCACACTTGTTGCGGCATGCACATAAATCGCGTCGCTGCCATCCTGCACAAAGAGATCTTTATCGTAGGAACGGTAGTAAGTGACGGTTGCTTCAAAGGCGACAGGCAGGTGCTGGGAGGCCTGAGCGTTGGTCATCATGGCCGCGGCGTGCAGCGTCATCGCGGGCGCAGGCGCTGGCGAGGCCGCCGAGGCTCCAGGGACGGCTGCGAGGAAAATGGCAACCGGGAAAACGGTGCGTCTTGATCGTGCAAACTTCACTTTGCCGCCGCGTTCTTTCTGCGCTTGCGATCCTGCTGTTGTTGCCGTGAACACCCGCCACATCGGGCGCCGCCGTATGGTCTTTGAGACGGCGGAATCGGAAGTAAGCTGGTGAAAGGTCTTGCACTTATGTTACTCAAGTGCAAACCATTGGAAATAACACTTTCGGTGAGTCAGTGCTTTGGTTTGGGCATGTTTTGTGCGGTCAGTCCCAGTCGCGTTTGCCGGGAAAGAATCTCCACAGCGAAACGGGTGATTCCTGGAAACCGGAGGGAGCACTGATGCGGGGAGGGTGAAATCGGCGGCGTGACACATGGAACAGGACTCGCGGCGGGGTTCTACACTGAATGCGGGTCATTTGGAAAACGAAAAAGGGCGATTTCAAAGGAAACATGGCAAAGAAACTGCGGGTTGGCATTCTTTTTGGCGGCCGGAGCGGCGAGCATGAGGTGTCGCTGCTATCGGCGGCGTCAGTTTTAGGGGCAATTGACCGCGACAAGTTCGATGTAACACCCATTGGAATCACCAAGGAAGGCCGCTGGCTTGCGGCTACCGGCGCGCGGGGCTTGCTGAATGGCGCTGCCGGAGCGGAGGGGCGGCAGCTAAGGGCGGGCGATCCGGCGGCGACACCGGGCGCAAAACTGCTGCACGAGGGCATTCCCACGCTGCTGGCGCCGGAACCGGCGTCCCAGGGCGTGGCTGAGCGAGCGATTGACGTGGTTTTTCCGGTGCTGCACGGCACTTTCGGGGAGGACGGGACCATCCAGGGCCTGTTCGAGCTGGCGGGTATTGCCTATGTTGGTTCGGGGGTGCTGGGCTCGGCCGCGGGCATGGACAAGGACGTGATGAAGCGGCTGTTCGCCCAGGCCGGACTGCCGATCGTGAAACATGTCACGCTGCTTCGTGCGGATTGGGAAAAGGCGCCGCGCAAGGCGATTTCGGCGGTGGAGAAGGCGCTCAAGTATCCGGTGTTTGTGAAGCCGGCGAACCTTGGCTCATCTGTAGGCATCAGCAAGGCACACGATCGCGCCGAACTCGGGCCGGCGCTGGAACTGGCGGCAAAGTACGACCGTAAGCTGATCGTGGAGCAGGGCGTTGGCGGAAAGGCTGCACGGGGCGATGCGGTTGCGCGGGCGAGAGAGTTCGAAGTAGCCGTGCTGGGCAATGACGATCCGAAGGCCAGCGTGGTGGGAGAGATTATTCCGGGCAAGGAGTTCTACGATTACGAGGCGAAGTATCTGTCGGAGGGATCCGTGCCGGTGATTCCGGCGAAGATTTCGCGCGAGCAGAGCAAAGCGATCCGCGAGATGGCTGTGGCGGCATTCAAGGCATGCGACCTTTCCGGCCTGGCGCGGGTGGACTTTCTGATGGAAGCGGGCGGCAAGGAACGAATCTTTGTGAACGAAGTGAATACGATGCCAGGGTTCACGCAGATCAGCATGTATCCGAAGCTTTGGGAAGCGTCGGGACTGAAGTACAAAGAGCTGATCACGGCGCTGATTGAGTTGGCGCTGGAGCGACAGGCAGAGAAGAGCAAGACGACGTACAGCAGGGAGTAAAGGCAGGGAACAGGGAACAGGGAACAGGGATTAGGGATTAGGGACCGGGGACCAGAAAACACCGGGCAGGGAACAGGGAAAAGGGATACGGTGTCTAATGGAATGGCTGTTTGCGGTTTGCTGCCTCCGCAACTTTCCGGATTTTGAGGGACGGTTTCGATGACATTGCTCGATGCTCCGCAGTATGACGCCGCGCGATCCAAGCGCAACAAGTTGATCATTCAGTTGAGCGCGGCCGCGCTCTTCCTTCTGCTCGTGGGTTATTGGCTGGTGTGTAGCCGGCCCGTGGATTGGCCATGGCACTGGCAGCGCTATATGTTCGGGCGCTCCACGGTGAACAAATTTATGAGCGCGCTCGAGGCCAACGATCTTTCGAAGGCTTACGGTGTTTGGGTCCACGACGCGAATTGGCAGCAGCATCCGCAACAGTACTCGACATATCCGTTCAAGCGTTTCCAGGACGATTGGGGACCGACGAGCCCGGACAACGATTATGGCCCGATCCGCAGCTACACCATTGCGCTCGCAGGGCCGTACGGCAACGGCTTACTCGTGGCCGTGCTGATCAACGGGCGCAAGAGCGATGCGCTGAATTTGGACTACGATCCCAAGACCGGACAACTGAGCTTCGCGCCGCCGGGCGTGAGCCTGTATCTGGGGCCATAAGACTGGGGACAGGGATCAGGTGTCAGGGGCCGCAGCGAAGAAGTGGTGGAAATGTTTACCGATGAGACAATAGGATATTTATCGATTGGTTAATAGGTAACTTATTGATTCTGTTAGATCGAGATAAAAAAGGCTCGAAAATGCACCGTGCCTGGGGCATTTTTCCGAAAAAATTTCGCGACGTGCTCGAAGCAGGAGGAGCACCGCTCCGAATTTCGTTTCGGTAGCAGCGGATATTCGGCTCATGTAAATCATTGTGCGCCGGACCGGCGAAATCATCGGCAAACTTGAGAGGAAAAAGTGAAGGAGCGAAGGCGTGGATAAGTGAAAGGAAATCAGCGAGTTTGAAGGCGTGCTTGATCGAAGCGGAGCGTCGCGGGGGCTTGACAGCGGTTTGGGTGGCGTCAAACTTGGCCCCTTACGGATAGCCGGTGACTCAGGCAGAATGCGTCTCAAAACGTAAATCCAGCGTCTTTGACCAGCTGGTTTCGCCCGGAGAAGACTTACAAAGGGATGATCGGATCGTACGGATCCCGGTCAATTCCATTCGCCAGTTCGGTTACGGCCAGAGGCGTGTCCGCCGGCGAAGGTTTCCTAATTCTGCTGAGCAGAGCTCTGCTGGTCAAGGAAATCGGTGTACGAATAACGGGACCATCCTGGATAGTGGGCGTTCGCCGCGTTGGATTGATCGACGGCTGAAAGCACGGTGGGCATGAGGTCGTAGCCGTAGTCTGCTGTGTTCAGCCCGATCGCCAGTGTCGCCAGGTTATTTCCGCTCAATCCGCCGTAGGCCGTGTTGAGGTAATTCTGGCTGGCTTGTTCAATCGCGGTGACCTGCTGTTGAGTCGATAGTCCGCTCGATTGACTGGTAACGCCATAGAGCATGAGGGTGAGGCGCGGAAGAACGGTGAAGAGCGCCTGGCGCTGGTCAGCGCTTGCCCTCAGAACCTCGATGGGAATGTCCGCATCGACAACCAGATTTGCAGGCACAGCCAGGGCATTGGCTTCGCGGTATGTCTCGATAAGATTCGGCAGGAATTGAATGGCGTTTACGCCTGAGTTCTCCGGCCGTTGCTGGGGTTCGATGTCGAGGTGAATGCCATCGAATTGAGTCGTGGAAAACTGCTGATCGAACTGGACAACATTCTGCACAGTCGCCAGAAGAGCATTGCGGGGAGCGCCGGGCTCGTCGGCGGTGGAGCTGCCGATAAGAGCTTCAACGCTAATCTTCGATTGATGAAGCACGGAGATGAGGTTGGAGATCTGGCTATTCAACTGCGGAGTGCCGCTGGTGGGAAGGGCCGAGATATAGACCGTATTGATGTGCTGCGAAACTGCGAAGTCGCGGAGCGTGTCAGTTGCGGAACTGGTTGCCGCGACGGTGTTGCCGTTATACACCCAGAGGCCGTGGATGGAGGAGGAAGATCCAGTAGAGGATCCACTTGAAGGAGCGCCGTTGACGAATGCGGCGGAGGAGCAACCGGCGACTAAAAGTGTATATCCGAGTAGGTTAGCGGAGAGAATTCTGCTTGCGAATCGCCTGGACATTGAGGTGCCCCCAATGTCACAAACTTATCGGAATCAGAATCTTAGCGAAAGATGTCTGCTG
Source organism: uncultured Occallatibacter sp. (assembly GCA_964630985.1). GTDB lineage: Bacteria > Acidobacteriota > Terriglobia > Terriglobales > Acidobacteriaceae > Telmatobacter. Next base: position 6,745 of record CAZVYV010000042.1, on the reverse strand, counting down.
GACGCCCCAATGGGTCACGAGGAGAGGTGGTTTCCGCCCCGAAGGTCATCTCAGCGAGTTACCCCGCGGAGAAGGAATTTGGCTTAAGGTAATGCTATGGTTTGTGATTGTTGAAACGTGGCGAACCGGCAAGCTGCGGCAATTGCTCGGTTTGTTCCCACAGATGTCCGTGATGCCGTACCGAAGTGACGCCTTACGAACCCGCCTGGCAATGGCCGCACTGGGCGGCCAAACCAACGCTCAGAAGTTGGTCTTGAGATAGTCCTTCAATTCATTGATCTGGAAGTTCAGGTCCTCGATATCAATCTGAATTGTCAGTTGGTCGGCAGTCAGTTGATTGCGAAAGGTCAGGGCCGTGTCGGTGTCGACGTTCTCAATCGACTTGAGATTCTGGGAAATCTCATCGGCTTGTCCGTTCAAAGCGGTCAATTGAGCTTGCTCGATGGGGATCGACTCTTCCATTTGCTCTTTCAACAGGTCCGCCTGGTGAGCAACGTCATCGAATTCAGCGTCCTGCCAATGATTGTAGGCGGGCAGTGATTTGTCGAGGTGCTTGTTGATGGACCGGCTCGCGAAATTGTAGGAGAGATTGACGGTACCGTAGGGGCCGGTCGGGTTTGTCAATGAAGACGAAGAATTGCCAATCTGCTGGTGAACGCCGGCGCTCAATGATACATCCCAATTGTTCTGCTTCTGCAAATGAACCAGCGCCTTTTGGTTGGCAGCGTCGCTTCCCTTTTTGTCTGTTATCAGATCCCTCAGCGGACGTGAGCTTTGGGGCGGAATATACGGCGAAGTGATTCCGAGCAGAGTGACGGTTTGATCGGCTACCAGCCGCAGCTTTGCGGATTGAAGGGAATAGATGCCCTGCTTTGTCATGTTCTGGGCTTCAACGCGCTTCATGTTCACGGCGATCAGGTCATCGAGTGTCTTAGTGGTCTGCTGAGTCAGCTTGAGCCGATACTCCAACACGTCTTTGCGGATCTGCGGCAGCGCGTAGAGGATCTTGATGTTCGCTTCTTCAGTTGCAGCGTAAAGGTCGCAGTTGGTCCGAGCGACATCCATCGTGATTCCAGCCCTTCGCTCATTGGAAAGACTCTGGGTTGCGCCGAAGATAATCTGCTGCGGCAGACCGCTTTCAGGTTGAGTGAAGCCGCTGGAGAAGATGGGCGTTTGCAGCAGTTCCTTTTGAGCAGTTGCCTGCTCCTTGATGAACTGGCAGTGCTCTGACGCTGCATTTGGCTGAGCCTGCGCGTTTGCGACATCGCAGAGCGCAAGCAGGAGCCCGGTTAGTATGAGTGCGCGTTGAGTATTCATTTCCGTCAGATTCCCAGTGGCTTGTTGCCAACAAACAAGGTTTTGGACCGCGCCACATTTTGATCGGTCAGATCCAATTGGACGAGAAAACCACGCATATCAGTCTTGAAGATCGGATTTTGTAGCTTCTCTTCGTTTGGAAAGATATATTTGACGCTTCCTACATACCGGCAAGCGACGAAGTCCAAGTAGCAGTCGTAGACTGGCGCGCCGATACTGACGGACTTTTGGTTATCGTAGGGAACGAATGCAAGATTGATGGTGGAGTTTCCCAGAGTTGAGCGGAAATAAGGAGTGTCAGCGGCGCCGGACGTTGCCTGATTGATCTGCTGTATCTGGTCCGAGTCCGAATCGATTTCCTTCTGTGCCAGCTTGAGTTCCATGTCCAGTGTTGCAATCTGAGACTGAAGATCGACTTCCTTCGCGACAGTTTCTACTGTGTCGGTATTTGCGGCTGATTTGTCCTCAACGGTGTCGTAGAGGCTTGCGGCTTCGATCTTTCCGTCCGTCAAGCTATTTTGCTCCTGATTGAGTTGTGCTTCAGCCTCTGCAGCGTCTGCTTGTGTTATGAGGCCGGCCGCCAGGTCCAGGTCGATTCGACTTTCAACCGTCTCGACCTTGTTTAAGACCTTCGTGGTTCGGGCATTATCAGAATTCTTTTGAGCATAAAGATCCGTGAGTCTATGAGCGCTTTCCTTGTCCTGCGCCCGCCTGTCAGAAATGGCACTTTGGATAAGGGGCTGGAGCGCAGCTAGAGAGCTTCGTTGGGTGCGAAGAGTCGCGATGCCCATCTGTTGCCGCTCGACATCGAGCGTGAGAGTGGCGATGGCGTTCCGCGAAGTGACCAGCTTGTCAGTGACTCCGAGACTCATTTCGTCGGTTGGGTTAATGGTGGTTGGAGCGATCCAACTCGTGTTCACGGCATAAAAACCAAGGACCGAAATATAAGACAACACACCGATCAATATGCCGTAGAGGGCAATGATTGCAACGGAGCGGTAAAGGAAGAGAACCAGCTTGTGCATGGTTTGCATTACGCACCTCGATTCGCGGCGATGGCGGCTGCCAGGAGTGAGGCATGGGCAATTGACCGCAGCCCGGTTGAGAGAGACGAAGCCGCTGAGGGCTCGAAACTGAGAGTGGCAAATGATGGAACCGGGACTGGAGCCGGGAATGGCCTAACTCTAGGAGCCGGATTGGATGGTTCTGCAATTGGTTGCGTAGGAGTCACCTTGGTTCTCGTTCCCCAATCTCTCGAGTCGAGCGTGAAGACTGCCAGGGTTTCAATCAGCCGGCCCGCAAATATCCAGACAGCGATCGCCATGACTGCGAGAGGGTTATTGATTTTTTGTTCGGGGTTGTACTTGCAGGTAAAGACATGGAATACGGCAATCAGCGCAATGTAGAATCCCAGCGCAGCAGGCACAATCGCGAACGGCATCGTGCCCTGTTGGATGACCAGGACCGCGGTGACGGAAGCGAGCGCCATCAGGGTCGGAACGAGTTGGCTGAACAGGGCATTCGGATGGATTTTGAAGACGTGCTGCTTGATGTTCTTCAACGTGATGAAGAAGTCCCTCACACCGGATCTCTGCCAGCGGATCTGTTGCTTGAACAACGTCTTCATATCGTTCGGAACAGTCGTCCAGCATTGCGCATCCGTGTTGATCACTGTTCCGTATCCTTCGAGGAGAATCTGGTGCGTGAGGAACCTGTCTTCTCCGTCGTTAACCGAGATGCCGAACCAATTCCGCGCTAAGACCTTGGGTTCAAGCTTAACCATGAGATCGCGCCGTACCGCGAACATGCAGCCGCTGATGCAGGTGACGGTCCTGGTACAGGTTTCCAGTGATTTGAGGAAGTGGAAGCAGATGTAGTAGACAAACGTTTGACATTGGGTGGCAAGGTTCTCATTTACATTGCGAACGCCGATCACGCCTCCCACTCCGCCGATCTTCGGATCGGCAAAGCACGAGACTAGTTCCCGAATGGCGTTCGGTGAAAAGATGCAGTCGCTATCGATGGAGAGGATGATCTCTGCTGAAGATTCTTGCAGGGCCTTGAAAACAGTGTGGGCTTTCCCAGCGTTATCTTCATTGCGGGCGACGCTGATGTGGATATTTGTGAAATCCTGTTGCGCCTTGACCAGCCACTCGTAGCTGTCGTCTTTTGAGTAATCGTCGCGAGCGATGATCTCAAACTTGTCGGGAGGGTAATTGCTCTTGCAAATGCTCTCTACGGTGTCGTAAACCGTCTTGCCTTCGTTGTAGCAGGGCAGCAGGATGCTGACGGTAGGCTGAAAGGCATAATCCTTAAGGAGTCCCTTGCTTGACACTCGAAGGAGCCCGGCCAATATGTAACGAAACACGTTGGACACGAGCAGAGAGATCAGCATGAAAAGAGATAGCAGCAGCAAGGGCACTAAATCTCACCAATCCTTTGGCGAGCTTGTCTGATCTCAACCGACCGCTTCCTCACTCCGACCAAGTACGGGAAAGGCTTGTAAATGAAGTTGGGCACAATTCAAAATCTAGCGCCACCGATGTCCTGCCGATGTGATACAACGCACAAACTCGCTACAACTTCGGGGTCAGAACAAAGCCCGAAGTGATGCATCGCACGAAATCACTACCACTTCGGCGTCAGAGCACTGTCCAGGAATCCTGGTAGGTCGCTATCGGAAGCCCACGTTATGCAATCTGCGGGGCGGGATTCTGCGGGCTTTCCCGTCGAGCGGAGTGGTGACTCTTCCACTCGTCGGACAACCTCCGGGACTGGTGCTCCTTAGGCAATCGTTGGTAACGGGACGCGAAACCGAGCGGCGGGCGCCGGTTGGGATGTGTGCCTGTCGGAACCCCCAGATTTAACCATTTCCAGTCCGGCAAGGAGGATTAGTCCCGGGAAACGCCGTTCGCGACAGCGAATGGGTTTGAAAGCGCTGAGTTTTCGAGGCTTCCCCGGTCTCAAAGGCGAGATCAGAGTGTACCCGCTCAAGATGACAGTGTGAGGGGAGTGCGATCCCACCCTAAAACTCATCGCTGCGCGCGGAGTTTTAGAATGGGGCACCCCTGTTCGTGGTGGGTTGGGACTGCGAACGGCTGAAGTACATCCACTGATGGGGATGGCAGTTCATTTATTCAAGTTGAAATCAATGTTGAATGCTTGTCTGTTCAATTCCATATCGCATTGCTGCTTTAAGTACGTCGATGTTTATATCGGTTAGCCTTTTGAATTTAATGCAATACCCCGTGACGCTTGCTTTGCCGAGTTTCTGCCCAAATGTCCGGGTCAGGTACTTCTTGTCATTTAATCCCATGATGTAGACGGAAATGCCTGTTGTATTCCCACTTATACCGATTTGATAGAACTCCCTGGTTTTTCCATTGGCATATTTCATGGATTGAGATCCATATCCAATGTTTGGGTTGGAAACGGTTTTTCCTTTCTCGTCTTTTCCATCCAGGAACCACAATTTGCATGCCGGCATCAAAGCCCAAATCATTTGATGCAACTGGTGCATTTCGCTGCGCTTTGGTTCCGGTTGAGTGGGGATATACTCCTTAATTTGTTTCTGCACGCTCATGCAAACCTCCTCGGCTTAGCGGCACCAATCCAGCGCTCCGGAAGCCATCGGAATGGAGCCGGCTTGCCAGGCTGTGTAAATCGATCAGAATGATACCGGGCTCTGTTTACTCATTGCCAGCGCTCTGAAATCCCGGCTGACGACTCGAGGCCAAGGCGCTCATGGAGCGTGCGGCCTTCATTCAATGCAGGATCGGTACGGGTGAAAGCCGTATTAGCCGTAAATCCCCGCCTCACAGCCATCCGAAACCCTCGTGCGCAAAGCAAGTCCCTCGAAGCCCCATCCCACCTTGGTTTCCGCTCTTGAGTACCCGAGTAATGATGCTCACCGCACAGTGGTGATCTTCCCAGTCCCGTCGATGCCGCCTATAGTCCGAATACTTCCTGCCTGCGAGTAATGGCCGCAGGTAAACGTCCATTCCCCAACCCCGGACGCAATGAGCCTTTAAAAAATTAGGAGGGATAAACTATGATCTCTGACTACACAGTTCTTCCAATGGGAACAAGAGTCGAGGACGGAGAGGTAAAGCTTTGTCCAAAGTGTCAAAAACGTGGCCTCCACGTGGAGGTGGATGGTCACAGCTTCTACACGCATTTCCAGATTCTTAACAGCGACAGTCCTCGCAGCGTCTTCATCCGGCGGGTCGAGTGTCATTTCTTTGCCGGAGAGATCGCCGCTCAAAATCCGCATCAGGCGCTGCCCCAGAGTGCCTCGCCATCGACGTAGACGGATGGCGCAGCCAGACGCCGCGACACTGTGCGGCGGCAACGCGATCTGCATAAAGGGCGGCTCGACTGCCTCGCCGCGGACCGTTCATAGCGAACAGTTGCTCGGCTAAGCAGCTCCATTCTGCATGCATTGCCGTTGATTGCTGCGGGAAAACGCCGGTAGCGATACCGAAGGGCTTTGCCAGCGCTGAACTTTCGCGGCTTCTCCGGTCTCAAAGGCGAGACCGGGCACGCGGCGATAAGGCCGCGATGAACGGGGCACAGCTCCGGATAGAATGCCACGCCTGGAGATTGTGATCACTGGGCTGGCTGGGCGGCCTTCTTGTGCTCCACGAAGGTGTGTGCCTGATGACAGGTCACGCACGTTTTGCCATTCATGAATGGATCAGACTTGAGCTGTGCCACCTGATCGGTGTGACAGGTGCCGCAAGTGCTTAGCGCCGGCGTGGCCGCGAAGTCCTTTGCTGTTGTCTCGCCATGGCACATGGTGCATTCGATACCGTTGGCGCCGTGCGGGCTGGCTTTCCATTGGTCAGACACCGCCTTGTGGCAGGTGGCACAGGTATCCCCGGCTGGAATCAGCCTATGCATCACATGCTTGGCTTGATCCTGCTGAGCAACGGAAGGTTGGGCGGCAATGGCGAAAACGAGAAAAGCGAACAAGGTAAGACCGAACATGTGCGCACGGAAACTCTTCACGGGCAGACTCCTGAGTACGGTCTCCAAGTATCGAACCGGCAATGATTGCAATCAGTGATACACATCACGTTTCACCGAAATGCGATGTGCGGCGTGGGACGTGATTCGAGCCAGAAACGTCTCGCAGAGGCTAAAGCCCCGGCGATTTGTTGGCGCGAAACCAGTTCGATTCCATTAGAAGGCGCCTTGCTATAGCATCTTTATCTGTCGCAAAGAGGTGAGTTGTGTCCACTCATCCGTATGACCGCCGGCGGTTCGTGTCGTTGATGCTTTCAGCGCCCCTCTGGGGGTCTGTCTGGGGCGCTGCCTGGGAGTCTTCTTTGATGGCCGATGCGGAGTCTTCTGCTGAAGGCCTGATTACGGAATTCGGCGCGCGGCCTGATGGTGCAACCATAAACACCAAGGCCATCCAGGCGGC
>CAZVYV010000041.1:0-15114 GCA_964630985.1 uncultured Occallatibacter sp. | reverse complement strand
CCTGGAGCTGATCGATTGCGTCCTGGTTGCCAAAAAACACCAGCGTTCCGCCGACTGAGTTGTCGTTGTTCGACTGGCCGTCGATTTCGTAGTTGTTGTAACGCGAACTCTGACCGTTCACGGAATAGTCGTCGCCGTTGGAGTTGGAAAAGTTGTCATCGCCAACACCGGTCACACCGGGAATGAGCTCCACTACGGTATCGAAGCCATTGTTCAGGGGCAGATTCTGCACGGCGTTGGTATCGAAAATCGTCGTCACCTGCGAATCGGTTGTCTCAAGCAAAGCGGCGGCGGAACCGTTGACCTCAACCTCTTGTGCCTGGCCGGCCGCGACATGGAGCTTTACTTCGGCCAAATTTGTCGTGGCTCCGGCCACAACCTGAACGTTATCGACGTCCTCATTGGCGAATCCGCCTGCGGTGATGAGCGCACGATAGGTTCCGATCGGAACGGCAAAAAACTTGAAGGAGCCATCGCCGCCGGACTTCACGTCGAGCTTAACGCCAGTCGCCAGATCGGTGATTTGAATCTGCGCGCCGGGAACTACGGCCCCGGAGGGGTCGTCAACCGTTCCAGTGATGGTGCCTGTGGTGATGCCCTGGCCAAATGCGGATGCGGCAAAAATAACCACTCCCAAGCCCAAAACCAACTTGTTCACGATTTTCACGGTTGCCTGCTCCTTAGAATGCAGAATTGCGCCTACAACTGCGCTGAAATGCGGCCTTCGAATGTCGACGATTGAATTTTGTCTATTTGCGAAATGAAAGGCCCGCGGTTCCCTGCTTCTGTCGGGTCGGTTCTTGCGCTTTTCCGATGACAACTTGTCAGGAGCCTGGGGAGGTTTCACTTCGACAGTGCAACGTACGTCACTGGCCAAACGCCTTTTGTCGATGCACGCGTGGTTCCAATCGCGCGATTCGAGGCGGGAATGTGACGAGCGATCAGGTTTTAGGGATAAATGGAGGGCAATAAGCCCCCGCGGCGCTTTGTGTAGAGTAAGAGGTTTGCGATTTTCAAAATTGGCGTATCCGCGGCCACGCAAGCCTACTGCAATCGGGAACCAGTGACGAATCGCGAACCAGGCGTGACAAAGTGCGCGAAACGCTGGTCAATTGCACGGCGCCTATGGAGATCGATTCGATTGCCGCCCGTTTAAATATGGAAGCTCATAGGTGACGAGAACGCAGGCGAACATCAGGAATCCCGCTACGAATTGCCGGGCTTTCTGAATTGAAAGCTGCGCCGGTTTCGGCTCGAATTAATTAAGGAAGCAGAATATGCGGGAAGGCGCAATCTCCTGAATGGCCGATGATCCTTCAATGCGAGGGTGGCGATCAGGTTGCGAATTCTTCATTTAGAAGGCACATCGGGCATACTTCTGGTGTGCACGGAATTGTTCGATTCATTGCCTTCGCGGCAGCATTTGGCGCGGCCAGCGCCTTTAGCCAAACTGGCGCCCTTGCGTGGCAGAGCGCCGTTGATCTGGCGGCGCGCCAGGCTCCCGAAGCAAGAATCGTTGTCCTCGATATCGCCAGCGGGCGCTTGCTGGCAGCGCAGCAGCTAAAGAATGCTGCACGTACGCTGGCCGCGCCGGGATCGACTTTGAAGCCGCTGGTCCTGTATGGCTTGGTGAGGATGGGCCGCTGGAATCCGGCGAGCCGCGTCGCATGCAGTCGGCAACTTGTGGTCGCCGGCCGTCAGCTGGCCTGCTCGCATCCGCCCGCGCCGCCCTTCGGTGCGCGCGAGGCGTTGACATGGTCGTGCAACACTTACTTTGCCGCGACGGCGCGCACGTTGCACCCGGGCGAACTGGGGCAGTTGCTGCGGCCGACAGGCCTGCTCGGTACAACTGGTCTGGTGACCAATGAAGCAGTGGCTGAGTTTCGCGAGCCGGATTCTCTTGATGCGGAACAGTTAACGCTGTTGGGAGTTGAAGGCGTTCGCGTGACTCCGCTCGAGCTGGCAGCAGCGTATCGCTGGCTGGCGATGGAACTGGCCGCGAATCCAAATTCCGATGCGGCGCAAGTCGTGCATGATGGGCTTGAGGATTCGGCCAGTTTTGGCATGGCTGGACAGGCGAACTTGGGCGGCGTCGCGGTGATGGGCAAAACTGGCACGGCCGAGGGCGTGGCGTCGAGCCGAACGCACGGATGGTTTATGGGGCTGGCGCCGGCGGAAAAGCCAAAGGTTGTGATTGCCGTTTTTTTGCCCGCCGGCCGGGGCGCAGATGCGGCGCATGTGGCCGGATTGATTTTTGCGAACGCACCGTTGGAGCGGCCGTGAATCGAGCGATCGTGAATCGACAGCGGCTGGCGCGATCGCTCCTGAGCCTGCTGGCAGCGGCCGGCGTCGCGTGGACGGGCCTGCAACAGGCGCCACGAATTGTAGTGAGCGCCGCCTCAACACCACGAGCCGATCGCGCCGCCGGGCACGAGACGCTTCGCGTTGGAATGTGGACCCTGTGGCACGATCGCGAAGTAGTGCTCACACCGGCCGAGCCCGATCACAAGACCACCCTGCGAAGTTGCTCCGAGTGCGCCTCGCTCACAAGCGCCGAAAAAGCCACCCTTCGCGCGAATGGAAACGCATTGACGCTGACGGCCGCGGGCAAAACGAGCAATGCGCCGCGCATCTTGCTGGCGGGGCCGGTGACGCTCACTGCGCACGGCGAAACCGTGACACTCCATGATCCTGTCACGATCATGGCGCGGAATGGTGCGCTGGTCATCGTTGTAACGCTGCCGGTGGAGAGCTATGTAGAACGAGTGGTGGCGAGCGAAGGCGGCCCAGCCGACAGCGCGGAGTCAATGAAGACACTGGCGATTGTGGTGCGCAGCTTCGCATTGCATGAAGCGCATGGGCACACGGATTACGACCTGTGCGACTCGACCCACTGCCAGCTTTTGCATTGGGGCAGCAATGGCGGACGCGCGGCGGCGGCGCACGCAGCTACCCTTTCGACCGCGGGCGAGACATTGTGGTTCCACGATCAGCGTGCACTCGCCTACTTTGGAAAGGATTGTGGCGGGCGAACAGCTTCGCCAACTGAGATATGGCATCGTGCCAAACCGGTTTCCTATCTGCCGTCGCAGCCAGACCGATTTTGCACGGCGGATGGTGGCAGGGAGTGGGCATCGGAGATTACGCGCGCTGAGCTTTCTGCCGCGCTGGCTGCGCACGGGCTCGCCAAGTCGGGATGGCAGAGCCTCAACGTCTCGCGACGCGGCGAGTCTGGCCGTGCTGTGACACTCAAAATTGATAGCGCCGAAATTGGCGCAGACGAATTCCGGCTGGCTGTAGGCGAGTCGCTCGGATGGGACCGAATTCCGAGCACCTGGTTCGAAGTAAGCCGACAGGGCGATGGATTCGCATTTCACGGGCGCGGATGGGGCCACGGCGTTGGGCTGTGCCAGAAGGGCGCGGCGGCGATGTCGCAACAGGGGCGGTCAATGCAGGAAATTCTAGAGCAGTATTTTCCTGGGACACAGGTGGCCGACGAGACAACCGGGCGCATATGGAACAAGTTTGCCGGCGACGGATTTGTTCTCGAGTCGCTCGATGCCGATGACGCGAAATACCTGACCGATCTGAACCGCGCGCGGGGCGAGTCGATCGAGCGATCTGGATTGAATGCGACGAAACCGATCAAGGTCCGCGCCTTCTCGAGCACGTCGGCTTTTCGCGAAGCCACGCTCGCGCCCGGCTGGGTGGCAGGCTTCGCCGAGGGCGATTGGATCGGAACGCAGCCGCTGAGAACGCTGGCTGATCGGCGGCTTTTGGCAGGTACGATGCGCCACGAGTTTCTGCATGCGCTCGTAGAGGAACAAGCGGGACCGCACGCACCACTGTGGCTGCGCGAAGGGCTCGTGGAGTTTTGGGGCGAGGCGAACGTGGCACAGGTCGCGGCAGATTCGACCCACCACGAAAGATCAACGCCCGAGCTGACCGTAGACGCCACCAATGCCGCATTAGCCCACTCGACTAGCGAAGCCGAATCGGAGGCTGCGCATCGGGCTGCCGCGTGGTACGCCGCGCAAGTGCTCGCTCACTACGGACGAGCGCAAGTGCTCGAGTGGCTCAAGTTAGGCGTTCCCTCCGGAATCACTGCTACTCTCGGGCAACGGTAACTTGACGGAATCCTCGCCGAGCGGAGTCGGGCCCACCGGGGCAGGCACGAGGAAATCGTCATCCGAGTCAACTTTGGTGCTTCTGGTCCGGCTCAACAACACTGCGCACCAGGCCAGCAGAAGAACCCAGCAAACAATCGCGAGCAAATATGCAGCGGCGATCCTGAGCACGACGGACCAGACCTGATGCGATACGGTCCCATGCGGCTCGCCGCTGAAGAAATGACTGGGCCACTCGACGGCCGCAAGAGCCGCAATGATGGCGGCCAGCCACCAGCGCCAATTGAACAGGAGACGAATAATCTTTCGCCACGGCAAACGCCAGCCCCATTGAGCGGAAGACACAGCATAAGGGATCAATTTCGCCGGCAACGCGATCCAGCGAAAAACCCAAACAAGGAATGTGAGCCAGCTTTCAAGGTGGTCGTAGGTAAAGAGCGTGGCGCGCAAGTGAGCCGAGGCGCGCGAGTTCAGATAGCCGGCCCATTCGGGAATCTGATCGCCGCACCAATCCAAAAGCGCCCACGCGGCCCACGCGATCGCGGCCCAGACCAAAAGCGCGAGTACGCCCATCCACAAGTTGACGCGCCGCTGCTCATCATGGAAAAGCCCACGCATGGTTCCGGCCTCAAGGAGCAAAGCCGCGGCAAGCAGCACGAGTGGCACTAACAAGGTAAGCCCCACTTGCCATGCGTAACTATCGGGCAGGCGCGTCCAGGCTGCGCCCGCGAGAATCAGCAGGAGCGTGAGCCAAAACTGGGCCGCAACCCACGCGAGGCTCGCGCGGAGGCGATGAAACAAGTCGATCAAGGGGTTGGCGGCGGCAACATCACTCACGGCTGCACCTCCAGCGTTGCGGGGTCGGTGGTGGTCTGGACGTTTGATTGGTACATCGGTCCGGCCTGCGCGGGGCTGATTTGGAAGAAGCCGGAATTATCAACCTGGAGCAGGTAAACGTAGACGCTCCGCGAACTGAAGTCGGTATTGAAGAATGCGGCGCGGTCGTCGCGAAATTCCTCGCGTGTAAACAATTCGGACCACCAGTCGGGCTTGTTGTTCAGTGTGTAGAGCCCGGGGTTTGCCAGGAACTCCGTGCCCGCTGGAATCGGATCCTGGGCTTGCAAGTACTTCCAATCGGTCCCGTTGAGCGCGAGCTTCACGGCAATGATGTCGCCGATGTGGACCGGGCCTTTAAGCGGAACCAAGTCGTAGGTGATGGGATCGGTTGGCTTGTCCTGCTTCTCTTGCAGTAGGAAGTAGTCGCGCGTGATGTTGAGCGCGAGTTGACCCTGCTGGAAAGCTTTGCTGTCGGACGAGTACCAGCTGTTGATCGCAGACCAGTAAGTAATGCCGTTGCCACTCTTGCTGATGGTGATCTTGCCGCCCCCAGCCGTCTGCGTCGCGGGAATTTTGATTTGCCATGGCGGGGCGAAAGCATCATCGGAACCAAAGTGGTGCTTGCCCACGCTTGTGCCATTCACGAGAACCTCGACGTCGGAGGTGTTGGCAAGCTCGCCGCTGAGAGCGAGGTAGTCGGTAAGCCCCTGGATCACCATGGATGATTGTTTGGTCGAGTACCAGTAATCGCCATCGCGGTGTTCAGCAAGCCATCGTGCAGCTTTGGGCATCAGGCCGCTCGAGCGGTCCTGTCGGATGAGAAGCTTCAGCGCGAAGGCCGTAGTCTCCGGCGATGTGTCGTCTGAGAATTCCATCATGCCGTCGTACGTGCCCTGCCAATTGGCATCGACATCAGTCGCATGGGCTTTCTTTTCGAGGAGCAGCGCTGCCTGGTGTGCTCGCGCATCGCCCGCCGCATCGAGCGCGAGCCCAGTCAGCGCAAGTCCCTCATCGCTGAGTTTGTCCTGGCTGCTCCATGCTCGGTCAAGCGCGTCTTTCGGCGCGCCGCCCGTGGTGGCCAACGCATAAACCGTGTAAGCACGCAGGTCGGGAATCATGTCAGGATGAGCAGACAGCGTCGAGATCAGCCAGTTGCGCGCATTGTTGAGCCGGTCGTCGTCGATCGCGTAGCCCGCCTGTTTCGCCTGGCCCAAACCGCTCACAACATATGCAGTCATGAAGACGAGGCTGGGATCGTCCTGCCACCATCCCCAGCCACCATCGTCGTGCTGATAACTGTAGAGCCGCTCCAACCCCGCGCTGACTTCGTCGCTGAGTGTCTTTCGATCAATCGGCGACTTGATATGAAGCTTGTCAACAGCCTGCGCCACGATCAGGTCGGGCAGGAAGCTCGACATCGTTTGCTCCGTGCAGCCCCATGGATAGCTGGTGAGGTAGTCGAGCGCATCGAAAACGGTTCCCGCGACGGATGGAGCGATGGTAACGGTGAGCGCGCGCGAGCCCGGATCCGATGTGGACGGATAGCTGAACGTCCACTGATTTTGCCCGGTGCCCGAATAGACCACGCCCGCGCCGGTTGCATTCTGCTGGACGCCGAACGGCAGAATCGGCAGCATCATCTGCAGCGCGTCCGATTCTTCGTTGGTGAGCGCTTTGGCAGTGAGAGTCGCGTTGCCGATCACTCGCGCCTTCACTCGCCAATCCAGATAGCCTTCGGCATTAGCCGGGATGGTGATTTTCTGCGTCTGGCCGCTGAGTAAGTCCACTCCGCTGACATCGAGAGCGAAGGTCACATCTTTGGCAGTCGCAAGGTAGTTGTGCGCGATGACGCGCAGCACCGTCTCGTCGCCCTGCCTGAAGAAGCGGGGCGCGGCCAGGCGCACAATCAGGTTTTTGCGAACCAGCACACGCGTGACCACGCCACCGGCTTTTCCGTCGTCGGTCATGGCGCGGATGGTTGTGCGCCACGTGGTGAGCGCATCCGGGAAGTTGAAAGTGACGTGCGCGTGGCCATCGGCGCCGGTCTCCACGCTGGGGTTCCAGTACGCCGTGTCGGGAAAGGCTTTGCGTATTTTCGGAACGACCAGATCGGAGCCGGGTTTTACCTGAGCCATGCGCGGATGGTAAAGTCCGTTGGCCAAGTCGGCCAGCAGTGGGTTCTTGGTGCCTGCCTGACCAGAGAAGAAGAAATCGAAGGAGGTCTGTGGATCGAGGTAGACATTTCGCGCCGGATAGAATGACCCGACGATATCGGGCGTTGTATCGGGCCGCACGGAGTAGAGAGCCTCATCGACGACGCCAAAGCTCAAATCGGTTTTGACGGGCTTGCCCGCGGAATCGACTGCAAACACGTCAAAGCTGGCTGCTTCCTCTGGCTCATATTGGCTCTTGTTGGGCGTGGCCGTAATTGTGAGCGTGCGCTCGATGAGCGGAACCTTAAGGCTCTTTTGCGCCGTCATCAACTGATCGTCGTGGACGATAACAGCGGTGACGACGAGGTTGGGCTGAGCCTTCTGCGTGATGGGAATCTCGAATGGAGCACTCGCGCCCGTCAAATGAATGAGCTGGCGTGACTGCACGCTGTCGCCCTCCGTCGTGACTACAGCCCACGATTCTTGCAAGCCCGTAACGAGGAGCAGGTGCGCTGTATCGCCCACGCTGTAGGATTTCTTGTCGGCGACAATCTGCGCCTGGGCGTTGGTTTGATACCACGAGCCTGAGCCGTTCCACACCCAGACGTAAGTGGAATCTTCGACGGTTCGATTTTCCGGCGTCTGGGCGGTGGCTTTCACTTCGAAGTCGCCGCTGCCGGTAAGTTGCATGTCGACGAGCGCCGTTCCGTCTGCGCCGGTGGCGGCATCTTTGCTGCCGGCATCTGTGTCCTCTCGCTCGTGAGTGACGGAATCCCATTTCTCGAGTGCCGCCGCGATGTGGACCTTCGTCTGCACCGGCTTTCCGTCGTAGTCCTGCGCCGTCACTTTGACACGCGTGGCCTGACCAGCCTGTACGACATAGTTTGTGGGCTCGACGCTCAGACGATAAGACCCGTAGGTGGCCAGCACCGTGGAGTGTCCGGCGACTTCGCGATTGCCTACGTCAGTTACGCGCGCCTCGATGCGATAGTCCTGATCGGTGTGCTTGGAGTCGATTCGAGTGGGCAGCGTGACGGTCAGCTGACCGTTCGCGTCGAGAATGCCTTGATGTTCCTGCTGCTCGGTCTGGCCGTAGGTGTCGTCGGCGTCGTCGGAGTCGCTGGAATCATTCGAATCGGCGTCTGCGTTATCGCCGTTATCGTCGCCCTCGTCTTGATCCCACCAATAATGAGTGGATGTGTGCACGACGTAAGTGACTTTGGCACCTGCAACCGGCTCGCCAAAGAAGTAGCGCGCGTTAATCGTGGCTTGTATTGAATCGCCTTGCAGCACGCGCGCCACAGTCGGTTTCACCGTTACCTGGTACTCCGGCTTCTTGTAGTCCTCGACGTAAAAGCTCCCACTGCCTCCGATGGTCTGCCCCTCAAACTCGATGTAGTAGTAGCCCAGCGCCGCATCGGAATCAAGACTGAGGTCTGCCGCAACCGTTCCGTGCTGCGAGAGGGTCAGCTGTTTCTGGAGCACCTCCTTGTTATCGGGTCCACGGACGGTGAGCGTGACGGCCTGCGATCCGGGAAGTACAAGAATATCGTTCTGTTCCTGGCGGACGATCCCCTTAATGTGCACGGCATCGCCTGGCCGGTAGACAGGTCTGTCGGTATAGATATAGGAACGTTCGGTTTGCGATCCGCTGTCTTGAAAGCTGTAGCCCCAGGGCGTGACCAGCGCAGCGTCAGATCCGTTGCGCGCCAGGATCCATACGTTCTCAGGCTCCGCTCCCTGCGCTCCGCCCCGAATCGACATTGTGAGCGAGGCCATGCCATCTCTGCCGGTCTTACCGGATGACTGTAGCTGCCCGTTCGCCCAAAGGACCACGTCGGCACCAGCGACGGGCGCGCCGGATTTGCGATCTGCAACATAGAGATTGGCCTGGGCGCCTTCCGTCCGTTCCACAACGGCGATGGACGTCACGACAGCGACGGTGTACGCCTTGTAGGTCCCGTCGGTGGCTTCAATGAGGTAAACGCCTGCGCCCAGTCCGTCGATCGGCAATTGCTGGGTTTCGCTCACAAGCGCAGGCGGAGTCTCGAGCTTCCACCGCGCCACCAGCTGGCTCGCGTTCAGCAGCGGAATCTGCGCGAACTGCGCCGCGCCGACAACCTGGCTGCGCTTGCCCAGCTTCGCCTGCTGCTCGCGGAAGCTGTCGCGCGCATCATCGGTGAATTGGCTGCGGAAAAAGTGCCGGATGAGAAACCAGAGGTGGGCCTTGAAGTCATGGAGACGCTCGACGAATGTTTCCTGATCAATCTGCTCCTGCGGTGCGTAGTTTTGCACGCCAAAGCTGTGCACATCTTTCAGGCCGGCGAAGAACTTTTCCGCATCGCGCACCTTGTAGACGCGGAACTCAAGTTCCGGGACGTTATGAGCAATCAGCTGGATCTTGACGCTCTCGCCAGGTGCGAATGTGCGCGTCGTGGAAAGCGAGAAGGAACGCGGAGCATCGGTGGCTGATGCAGGCACTGCGGTTACGACCAAGAAAATCGCAAGCAAGGCGGCCAGGAGCGGTTTAGGCAACGTCGTTTTCCGGCAAGTTGAATTCCGATCAATCATGGAGTTCCTCGCAGAATGTTCCAGCGGTAGACACCGAGAAAGTTGGGATTACCGGCGAGCGGCCGCCATTGCGGCTGGGGATGGTCAAGGAGTTCGGATAGAAGGACGCGGCGAAGTTGGCCGGGCTCATTATGGTCGGGCCCGGTGTCATAAACCACCTCAGCATTGGCGCCGGAGCGGATCACGATCATCGAATGCCACGGCGACGACTGGCCGAACTGACGATAGAAGAGCAGGTCGCCGGGCAGCGCCGAGCGCACATCGCGGCTCACAAGGTAGGCGTTGCGCTGGACGAGCGTTTTGGCGTCGGCGAACTGGGCGAAGGCTCCGTTGGAAATGTCGGCGGGTTCGAAAGGACCGGGCTGAACACGGAAGAGTGCCGTGCCGAGAGGCGTGTGGGGATAGCTCCATGCGCGAATCTCGCCGGGAGCGGCGGGAACATCGATTCCAGTAGCCATCAACCAGTTTTCATCGTGGCGTTTGAGCGCCTCGCGATACGAATAACGAAGCAGGCTGGCACAATCGGCGATCTCGGGGGGGACTGCGGAAGGGGGCCGGAGGGCCTGGTACTCGGCGATGAGCGTGAACCAGCGCCGGAAGGCGGCCTGGTCCACCGGATCAGTCAGGCGGAGAAAGTCGGGCGTTCCATCGCCGAACCGGTCGCCCCAGTTTGGCGCTGGCCGGGAGTGAGCCAGAGCTGCTGGAACGGTCTGAACACGATTTTGGGAACCGAAATGATGGGTGCTGCGACCGGCCGGGCCGGGCCGATAAAGGCACAAAACGGCCGCGCCGAGAGTGGCCAGGGTCACAAGCGCAATGAGCGGTACGCTTCGGCGGGTCATGGCCGCCGGGCTGCCACCGGGTGGTCTGCCGTTCGCGTTCACTTGAAGACAAGAGAGTGAGACGCCCCTATCCTACGTCAATCCTTCGGAATGTGCCCACTTTTCGCTTCGACGCCCGGGCTCCACTTGTTCGGGGCAGCGTGTTTTGTTATCATCTATTTGCACATGGTTTGCGCCTTGAAAAGCCGTTCCTGTTGTCGCCCGTCGAACATCTGTGACGGGTGTCCCCGCTAGTCTCTGATCTCCTGAGCACAATCGATCCAGAAGACACACCCGTTGCTGAATGCCGGGTTTGTTTTTGCGCGCACCGGTTTTCAGCATTCCCACTGAACCCGAGAGGTCTTGAATGCCGGTCGCCGAAACTGAACCAGCGAAAAAATCGCCGCAAATGCCTCCCGTCACATCGCCGCGGTTGAACCATCTGCGCCTGCTTGAGGCTGAGAGCATTCATATCCTCCGCGAAGTGGCGTCGGAGTTCGAGCGGCCGGTGATGCTTTATTCCATTGGTAAGGATTCTTCGGTGATGCTCCGGCTGGCGCAGAAGGCCTTTTACCCGGGGCCGATTCCCTTCCCTCTTCTTCATATTGATACCGGATTCAAGTTTGCCGAAATGCTCACCTTCCGCGATGAAATGGCGCGGCAAGTGGGCGCGGAGCTGCTGGTTTGGCGGAATGAGCCGGCAATTGCCGCAGGAACGAATCCCATCGTGCTCGATACCAAGCGCTGTTGCGGCCTGCTCAAGACGCAAGCACTGCTCGATGCGCTGCGCCACTACAAATTCGATGCGGCCTTCGGTGGCGCGCGGCGCGACGAAGAAAAGTCGCGGGCGAAAGAACGGATTTACTCCTTCCGAGATGGCGCGGGGCAGTGGGACCCGAAGAACCAGCGGCCCGAGCTGTGGAACCTTTACAACGCGCGCATCCATCCGGGCGAAAGCATTCGCGTGTTTCCGCTCTCGAACTGGACAGAGATGGACGTGTGGCAGTACATCCACGAGGAAAAAATTCCGGTAGTCGATTTGTACTTCGCCAAAGAGCGCCCAATGTACGTGCGCGGGGATGCGCTGCTGCCGATTGAGCAGGCTTTCGTGGCACGACCGGGCGAGAAGCCGCAGATGGTAAAGAGCCGGCTGCGTTCGCTTGGCTGCAGTCCGTGCACGGGCGCCATTCGCTCCGATGCCGACACCTTGCCCGCAATCATCGCGGAGCTGATCGGCTTCCATTCGTCAGAGCGTGCGAATCGGGCCATCGATCACGATCAAGAAGGCTCGATGGAGATCAAGAAGCGGGAGGGATACTTCTAAGTGGCAACCCTGACCGCTCCCCCATTTTCCATTGAGGAATTTCTGCTCGCCGAGCGCGAGAAAGACTTGCTGCGTTTTTCCACGGCAGGCAGCGTGGACGACGGCAAGTCCACGCTCATCGGGCGGCTGCTTTACGACACGCAATCGGTCTACGAAGACCAGGTGAAGTCGATCGAGGGCAAAGGCACGACGGCTCCGGGTCAGATCGACTTTGCGCTGCTCACAGACGGCCTGCGCGCCGAGCGCGAACAAGGAATCACGATCGATGTGGCCTATCGCTATTTTTCGACGGCGCGGCGCAAGTTCATCATTGCCGATACACCCGGCCACGAACAGTACACGCGCAACATGGCCACGGGCGCATCGACCGCCGACGCAGCGATCGTTCTCATCGACGCAAGCAAGGGTGTACAGATCCAGTCGCGGCGCCACGCTTACATTGCTTCGCTGCTGCGCGTACAGCACGTGCTTGTCGCCGTCAACAAGATGGACTTGATCGGCTACGATGAGCCGGCTTTCCGCGCAATCGAAGCCGATTTCAGGAATGTTCTTGGCCAGATTGCGACCGATACTAGTTCGCCCGTTGAGGCGCACTTCGTTCCAGTGAGCGCACTGAAGGGCGACAACGTAGTTCACCTGACCGCCGCAATGCCATGGTACGCGGGCCCATCCCTGCTGGAACTGCTGGAGGCGCTGCCCTCCGCGCGCGAGACGCGCAGCGAGCCTTTTCGCTTTCCTGTTCAGCGCGTACTGCGGCCGGATCACACATTTCGCGGATTTGCAGGGCAGATTGCGTCGGGGACGATACGCCACGGCGACGAGATTGCGGTTTTTCCATCGGGGCGGAGCGCGAAGATCGAACGCATTGTGACATTCGACGGAGATCTCGAAGAAGCTATTGCGCCGCTCTCCGTCACGCTCGTGCTCGATCGCGAAGTGGACATCAGCAGGGGCGACTTGATTACCGGCACCAATGCGGCGCCTGTGGTGGCAAGCAGCCTGAAGGCTTCGCTCGTGTGGATGGATCAACGGCCGCTCGATGTAAATCGTCGCTACCTGTTGAAGCACACCAGCCACACGGTTCCTGCAATTGTTTCGTTGATCGATCACCGTGTGGACTTGAGCGCGCTCAGGCACGAGCCGGCGGTGACGCTCCGCATGAACGACATCGGCGGGGTTTCGGTGCATCTGCTGCGGCCGATGGCGGTCGATCTCTATCGCGACAATCGCGGAACCGGCGCGCTGATCCTGATCGATCCTGAAACGAACGCTACGGTGGCGGCCGGCATGATCACCGAAGCACAAGGCCAGGCAGCGGCGATCGAGGAAGACGAAGCCGCGGCATGGGGCCGGGTGACCGCCGGCGAGCGCGAAGCTCGCTGGAGACATCGTGGGGGCGTGCTTGAGCTAACTGGCTCGACGGAGTTGATTGACGCCGTCGAGCGGTCATTGTTTGCCGTCGGTGCAGTAACCTGCCGCATTGATGCCGGCGAGCTGGCTTCTCTCGAACACTTGGGAATGCTCGACATCGTCACCGATCTCGAAACCCGTGCCGGTTTGCTCACTATATTGGCGCGCGCGGGCGATGAAGGTGTACTGAGTGCAAATGCGGGCGGCTTCGAGATCACCATTGACGCGGAAAATCGGATGCACGCTGTCGCCACGGTGCATCAGCTGCTGCAGCGCGCAGGAATCTTCATCTCTCCAGAAGGAGGGGATTTGTAATGGGCGTTGCTGAGATCGCTGACGAAGTGAACACCAGGCTCGACGCGGTAAGAGCCACGCTGGAGCGCGAAGTGACGGGCAAGGGAGACGTGTGCCTCACGTGCAGCTTTCAGGCAGAAGACGTGCTGCTTACCAAGCTGGCAATCGCAGTCGATCCGCGGATTCCGATTCTCTTTCTCGATACGGGCTATCACTTCGCCGAGACCTATGAATATCGCGACCGCATTGCGCGCGAGTGGGACTTGAATCTGATCAATCTGCTGCCTGAGAAAACGGTGGCAGAGCAGGAGGCGGAATTCGGCCTGCTGTACCAGAGCGCCCCTGATCGCTGCTGCGGGCTGCGCAAAGTCGAGCCTTTGTTTAAGGCTGTGGCCGGGTATCGCGTGTGGCTGACCGGCCTGCGCCGCGAGCAGGCAAGAAGCCGCGCCGCGCTCGAAGAATCGGCGATGTTTTCTCTGCCCGGTGGCAAGCAAGTGTTGAAGCTCGCGCCACTGACAGAGTGGTCAACGCGCGACGTATGGTACGCATGCGAGCAGCTTGGAATTCCGTTGCTGCCGCTGTATGAGCGTGGCTACACCTCCATCGGCTGTGAGCCATGCACCTCGCTGCCGCTCGATCCCAACGATCCGCGGTCGGGGCGGTGGGCTGGCCGCAAAGTGGAATGCGGCATACACATCCAAGCCGCGCCGGCAAAGTAAGGAACTGAGGGTCTGGGAATGCAGTACGTTATCGGATTCTTCATCGCACTGTTCATCGCGCTTACCGGCGTGGGCGCGGGAACTGTGACAGTGCCCGTCCTGGTGCTTTTTCTCGGTGTGCCTGCGCCGGTTGCGGTGGGGATCGGACTGATGTTCGCCACGGCGGTCAAGTTTATCCTGGTGCCTGCGCAAATTGCCCGCAAGAATGTTTCCTGGCGCACGCTGGGATATATGGTTCTCGGGGGTGTGCCAGGTGTCCTGCTGGGCTCGCTCTTCCTGCAGCATTTGGCCAACGCCAACTCCACTAACACGCTCAATGCAATTCTCGGCGCGATCTTGGTGACCACTTCCACATGGCAGATTCTTTATTCCTTCCGCAACATGGAGCAGCATGCGCCGCCCGATCGCAGTCCGGTGCTTCCCTGGCTCATGTTCCCCGTGGGCGCGGAAGTTGGCTTTTCCTCGGCGGGCGCAGGCGCGTTGGGCTCCGCGGCATTGCTCAGCCTCACCACGCTTCTGCCGGCACAGGTTGTCGGAACTGACATCGCCTTCGGCTTCGTGATCTCGCTCATTGGCAGCGGCGCGCACTGGTTCTCGCACGCTGCAAACCCCTCGCTGCTGATTCACTTGATCGCGGGCGGAGTCGCTGGTTCCATCGTCGGAACCATCCTCAGCACGCACATTCCGCGCCGGCCTTTGCGCTTCGCTCTCTGTGTCTGGCTGCTGATTCTGGGCGGCCAATTTCTCTTCAACAGCTACCATGTGTGGGCTGCCGCGCGCTCGAGCAAGCCCGCAGCCGAGACTTCCCTGAGCGCTCATGGGCCAAGCGACGGTAGTAGTGGCGTGAATAAACAGTGA
>CAZVYV010000040.1:0-15375 GCA_964630985.1 uncultured Occallatibacter sp. | reverse complement strand
CGCCGGCGCTTTCGCCCTCGACGAGGTAGAGCTCGCAGCGCTCGGGGTTGCGCTCGCTGCAATCGGCGAGCTTGCCGGGAAGGCCGCCGCCATCGAGCGCGCCCTTGCGGCGGGTGAGGTCGCGAGCCTTGCGTGCCGCTTCGCGCGCGCGGGCAGCCTCGATGGCCTTGTTGATGATCTTGCGGGCGACAGGGGGATTCTGCTCGAGGAACATGCCGAGGCGCTCGTTGACGAAGGCCTGCACGGTGCCGGCGATGTCAGAGTTGAGCTTGCCCTTGGTCTGGCCTTCAAACTGCGGCTGCGAGAGCTTGACGCTGACCACGGCGACGAGACCCTCGCGGACGTCGTCGCCCGAGAGCGACTCCTTCATGTCTTTGAAGAGGCCCATCTGCTGGCCGACGTAGTTGATGGTGCGGGTGAGCGCGGCGCGGAAGCCGGAGAGATGCGTGCCGCCGTCGACGGTGTTGATGTTGTTGGCGAAACTGAAGACGGATTCGGAGTAGCTGTCGTTGTACTGGAGAGCGATGTCGATTTCGACGCCGTCGCGGAGTGCCTCCATGACGATGGGCTTATCGTGCAGGACGGCCTTGCCGCGGTTGAGATGCTTGACGAACTCGGCGATGCCGCCGGCGTATTTGAACTCGGCGCGGCGCGCTTCGCCGGTTTTGGCGTCGGCGGTGCGCTCGTCGGTAAGCGTGATTTCAAGACCCTTGTTGAGGAAGGCCATTTCGCGCAGGCGCTGGGCGAGCGTGTCGTAATTGAATTCGGTGGCGGTGAAGATCGACCGGTCGGGCAGGAAGTGGACCTTGGTGCCGCGACGCTTGCTGGTGCCGGTTTTCAGGAGCTTCGATGTGGGAGCGCCCTTGGAGTAGCTCTGCTCGTAGGTGTGCGAGGGCTCGCCGGGTTTTTCCGGACGCCAGATTTCGATTTCGAGCTCTTCACTGAGCGCGTTGACGCAGCTGACGCCGACGCCGTGCAATCCGCCGGAGACTTTGTAGTTGGAGGCGTCGAACTTGCCGCCGGCATGCAGCTTGGTGAGGACGACTTGCGCGGCAGGCATGCGCTCGCCGTCAGCCAGATCCATCATGTCGACGGGAATACCACGGCCATCGTCAACGACGGTGATGGAGTTGTCGACGTGAATGATGACATCGACTTTCTTGGCGTAGCCGGCAAGTGCTTCGTCGACTGAATTGTCGACGACTTCATAGACGAGGTGATGCAAACCGATCTCGCCGGTCGAGCCGATGTACATAGCGGGGCGGAGACGGACAGCCTCAAGGCCTTCAAGGACCTTAATATTTTCGCCGGTATAGCTGTCGTTATCGCCGTGAATGGAGGAGGAGCCGAGAGGTTCAGTCGCCATAGATTTCCGTTCGCGAAGTGTTCTGTGAGCTTGTGGCCGCCGGGGGTCGATTCGGACGCATTAGCCGGACGCTGAAGCGGGAGTAACCGCTTGAAAAGAGGGGGGCTATCAAGGGCCTTCACCTACAACTATTTTACCATGCGGGAACGTTAAGAAGAGGGAGGTGAGGGTATTGAGAAAACGGTTACTATCTGCAAGTTGAAGGCGCGCGGAAATTACGATGGTAACTCATAAGAGTTAATGTTTAGTATCTATATGAAAATTCTGGACTTAAAACAACATATACGATACGATCATCCTTGAAAAAGAGAGAAATCTCCTTTCAAAATTCAATCGGAAAGGTTACCAAAGATGAAATCCGTCGTTCGGTTCTTTGCCTTGTTCGTCGCCATCGCCGGTCTCGCCTGCGCGTCGCTCGCGCCAGCCAACACCCAGGCACGCGTTTCGCACAATTCGGTGGCCGCCACAGATCCGGGTCCGCTCATCACTCTTCCGGGGCCGCTTCCCTGCCAATCGGTTGGCGCCTGCCTCACGGCAACGCCGCCGACCCAGTAGGGATCACGAAGGTTGCGCTCTCTGAAGTAGGCGATGGGAGCACTGTCTAGCACGAAAGTGCCAAGAGCGCGTTACCCTTTTGTGTTTGAGCCATTAGGCATATTGGCGCTATTCTGGGGACGTTCGAACGATCGCAAACTTGCCTCTATGCCAATGAACTTTGCAATGTCGGCGATGAGCGCGGCTGAACTTGTCCTTTGGGCGGCGCTCGCCATTCTGTTTTTGAGCAAGGGGCTGCAACGCCGCTTCCCGGCGATGGGCTACTACCTCCTGTTGCGGGCAATCTCGACACCTCTGCTGATGCTCGTCCTGTACGAGGAGTCGCGCCCGTGGGGTATCGAACACCACATTGGGCAAATCTACTATTTTGGTTTTTTCGCGACTTATCTCGCGAGCACAGTGTTGCTGTTTTTTATTTGCATTGAAGTCTTCCGGTCGGCTCTGGCCGCGTTTCCCGGGATCGCGAAACTGGCAATCGTGATCTTCCGCTGGGCCGCCGTAGTTTCAATCATTGTCAGCTTGAGTTCCATTTCCTACGGACACAAAGGTATTTACCTTATCGCGGATGTTTCCTACGGGCTGATGCACTCGGTCAGCGTTCTGGAACTTTGCTTGCTCGCTTTTCTCTGCCTGAGCATGAATGCGCTGCGCCTGACGGTGCGCGATTTGTCTTTTGGCATTGCTTTGGGCTTTGGAGTCATGTCCTCGGCGGACTTTATTCTTGCGTCGTGGATCTCTCGCGTTGCATCACTCAGCGACCCGCTGCAATTCGTTTACGAATCGCTGATTCTGGGGACCCTGGCGATCTGGGTGGTTTACTGCGTTATTCCGGAGCCTGCACGCAAGCCGGTGTTGATGCCGGCGAGCTCAACGATCTACCGTTGGAACGAAATCGCTTCGGCACTGGGCCACACGGGCACGAAGGTGGCCGTGCAGCAGCCCGCGAACAGCTTCTTCCTTTCGGATGTGGAGCGCGTGGTTGAGAAGGTTTTGGCGCGGAATATGAAGGGCCGGGAATCGGAGACGTAAAAGCAGGGATTAGGGATTAGGGACCAGGGACCAGGGATTAGAAATACGGAAGGCCACGGCGATCGCCGTGG
The DNA here is from genome assembly GCA_964630985.1 of uncultured Occallatibacter sp. Classification (GTDB taxonomy): domain Bacteria; phylum Acidobacteriota; class Terriglobia; order Terriglobales; family Acidobacteriaceae; genus Telmatobacter. Next base: position 12,354 of record CAZVYV010000040.1, on the reverse strand, counting down.
CCTTTTGATTTGATGCCCGATGCGCGTCTGCGAGGGTTAGCCCGAGTGCGCGGAACCTGTACCCGTTACTCGGTGGCAGGCTCGACCGAAGCGAAGCGGCCGCGGTTCCCGCGGTCAGTAAACTTGACGCGGCCGGAAACCTTGGCGAAGAGCGTGTCATCGGAGCCAATGCCGACATTGACGCCGGGCTTGATGCGGGTGCCGCGCTGGCGGCTGATGATGGTGCCGCCGGTGACCAATTGACCGGCAAAGGCCTTTACGCCCAGCCGCTGCGCGTTTGAGTCGCGCCCGTTTGTGGAACTGCCTCCACCTTTTTTATGTGCCATAGTTGAATCCCTCAGGGGCTAAAGCCCCGTGCTTCCTTTCAGCTTCTCTTGGCACGGCTAAAGCCGTGCCCTTTCAAAAACAACAACGCATCAGGCTCGTTTACTTCTTCGCGGTGTCGTAGGTGACGCCATCGGCCACGATGGCCTTGATGCGCACCTCAGTAAAGTTCTGGCGGTGGCCCTGGAGCTTCTTGTACTGCTTCTTGCGCTTGAAATGGAAGACCAGGATTTTGTCGCCGCGGCCTTCGCCGAGGACTTCGGCTGTAACCGTGGCCGAACCCGGCTTGGCAATCGATCCGGCCTCGCCGGAAACGGCAAGGACATCACTGAACTCGACGGTCGGACTGCCCGACGGAACGCTTTCAATCTTCAAAACGTCTCCGGGAGCGACGCGGTATTGCTTGCCACCGGTGCGAATGACTGCGTACATAACAAAGCCTCCAGCGCTGAGGGTCACAGAGGACCGGGCGCAATTGCGAATCGTGTCCACAAGACTCGTATGTTCGAGAATCGTGTGATCGAGAATCGTGTGCTTTAAGGGGGCGGATACAGAGTGAGACTGCATCGGGAGGCCAACTGCACACACGCTGAACCCAGCGGCAGCTTCCCGGGCACCCGGCAACCGGATGCATCGCCAAACTCTTTGATTCTACCGGTAAACGGGGGTTGGGTCAATCATTCCCCCGGCAGATCAAGTGGAACTGGGTCGCGTCTGCTGGCGCAGCAAAGATGCGCCCAGAGCATGAAGGCGGGAACCGGTCAGATTCAGCCGCGCGGTGTCCGGAGCAGGCCGATCAGGGCAAAAAGGGCAACCCCAAAGCACACCCCTGAGCCGGTGAGCTGAACAGCGTCAACAGCGCGAACGGCAGCAAAGCCAGGCTGACTCATGACATGGGCTAAACCTGCCACGCCAACGATGAGCGGGATGAGGATCGCTGAGACGAGAGACTTGCGATGAAACATGGACAGATTTTTGACCGAGCACGCCCGCATGTCAACTGAAAAGCTTTCGGCATGGTCCGTGCCATCGGGCCGCGGCGCCTAAACGGCGGGACAGCGCTCCGATCTGCGTGGGTGGTACATGAGACGAATCGAGTTGGTGTGCCTGCGGAGTGTCAAAGAGACAGGGACCGCGCGGGCACAACGTAAAAGTAAATGGCGAAGTAGTGGGCGATGCTGCCGGCGAGGACGAAGAGGTGCCAGGTGGCGTGGAAGAAGCGGCGATGGTCGAGGGCGAAGAAGATGACGCCCAGGGAATAAGCGATGCCGCCTGCGGCGAGCCAGAGGAATCCGTGCCAGCCAATGGCATGGAGGAGCGATCGCACGACGAAGATGGCGAGCCAGCCCTGCAATAGATAAACCAGGGCCGACGCCACGGGAAAACGGCCGATGGCAAGGCTCTTGAAGATGATGCCTGCCACGGCCAGTGCCCAGACCACGGCAAAGAGAACCCATCCCACTGGTCCGGAGAGCGAGACGAGAGTGAAGGGCGTATAAGTTGCTGCGATCAGCACGTAGATGGCGGAGTGATCGAGGACGTGGAGCACATGGCGAGCGCGGGTGCGAATCAGCGAGTGGTACAGCGTGGAGCAGAGATAGACGAGCACCAGCGCCACGGAGAAGACAGAGCAACTGACGACGAGCAATACAGAGCCGCGCGTTGACGCGGCGATGAGACAGACAGCACCCACCACGGCGAAACCGAGACCGATGCCGTGCGTGATGGCGTTGGCAAGGAGATCGCTCAAGTTGGGACGGGAGGGCACAGGTGAATGATAGTGCCGGGCGATGTAAAGGAGCGGACAAGAGGATAGCGCGTTCCAAAACAGGACTCTCGAAAAGAGTGGGAAAAACTGTCACGGTAGAGCGGGAGTGATGGAATTCAGCCCTTGAGTGCGCGCCGGCGCGGAGCTAGGTTCCAAAGTATGTGGACCCAGAACACGCGGGAATCGACCGAGGGCGTACCGAAAGACGGGCGAGCCGGGCGATTGCGAGAGATTGCGCTCTGCTACCAGCGCGCGCTGAAGCGGAACCCGCAACAGCCGGAGGCTCTGGTGGGCATGAGCCTGGTGGCGTTGAGCAGCCGGCAGACCAAAGCCGCGGTGAAGATGGCGGCTGCCGGAGTGGCCGCGGCGCCGGAGATGGGCGCTGCGTGGGTGGTGCTGGGACAAGCGCTGAAGGCTGCGGAGCGGATGGATGAAGCAGAACGAGCATACACAGAGGCCATCCGGCTGGACGGAATGGATGCACTGGCGCGCATGGGACTAGGCGAGCTGAGGATTGCGACGGGGCGGCCAGGCGAGGCGATTCGCGAGTTCGAGCTGGTGCTGCAACGGCGGCCGGCACTTGTGGCGGCTCATTTGGGATTGGGGAATGCGCTCGCGCTTACTGGACGGAATGAAGAGGCGCTTGCGCGGTACGAGGCGGCTCTCGAGTTGCGTCCGCGATTGCCCGAGGGCGAGTTTGCCGCCGGGTTTGCGCTGGCGCGATTGGGGCGCGCGACCGAAGCGGAGAAGCGCTATCGACGGGCGCTCGTGATGAGGCCGGACTTTGCGGCAGCGTGGATCAATTTGGGAAGTTTGCTGCGCGACGAAGGGCGAGAGGCGGAGGCCGAAGCTGCGTTGCAGCGGGCGGTGGAACTGCGGCCGGATTTGATTTCAGGGTGGGTGAACCTGGCACTGCTGGAGCGCGACAGGAGAAGGCCGGAAGCGGCGGAGGCGAATCTGCGACGGGCGCTGGCGCTGAACCCGAACCAGGTGGAGACGCTTGTGGCATGGTGCCAGTTGCGTGGGGCTGAGCGGGATGTGGCCGGCGCGCGGGAGTGGATGCGCTGGGCGATCGCGCGGAATGAGAATTTCGACGAAGCCGTGAATATGCACGGCATTGTGCTGCATCTGGAGGGACGATTTGAGGAAGCGGTTCAAGTGTTCGAGCGGGCCGAGGCACTGGGAAGTCGCGCGGCAGCGTCGAACCGCGGGAACTCGCTGCTCGATTTGGGGCGCATGGAGGAAGCGGTGAGCGCGCATGAGGCAGCCGTCGAGCGTGATCCGGCGAGCGCAGGAGCCAAATACAACCTGGCGCTGACGCAGTTGCGATTGGGCGACTGGAAGCGCGGGTGGGCGGGATACGAGGCGCGATGGAAGTTTCGCGAAGTGCGTCGCCGGCCGAGGCGCTTTACGCAGCCGCGATGGGATGGCGAGGGGCTCGATGGAGAGCGTGTGCTGCTGCATGCGGAACAGGGACTGGGAGACACGATCCAGTTCTGCCGTTATGCGGCGCTGGTTGCGGCACGCGGTGGAAGGCCGGTGCTCGAAGTGCAGCCGGCTGCAGAAAGATTGATGAGATCACTGGCCGTGGTGCGCGCAGGACTGGCTGAGACCGCGGTGATGGACATGGGCGGGTTGAAGTTCGACCGCGAGTGTCCGCTGATGAGCTTGCCTGCGGTGTTTGGAACGACGGTGGAGACGGTTCCGTGGGTTGGCGCTTATCTGGGAACGGAAGTGGAACTTGCGCGCGAGAAGTGGAATCGATTTGCGTCAGATCGGCCAGGGATGCGCGTGGGATTGGCGTGGGCGGGAAATCCGAGGTACAAGGCAGACGCCGCGCGATCGATGCGGTTGAAGACGCTGGTGCCGTTGCTGCGCGCGGTAGATGCGAACTGGATCTCGCTGCAGAAGGGCGAAGCGGCGGAGCAAGTGGCGAAGTTGCCGGACGACGTGCGTGTTCTGGATGGATCGAGCGGCGAGCGCGATCTGACGGAGACAGCCGCGTTGATAGCGACGCTGGACCTGGTGATCACGACGGATACTTGCATTGCGCACCTGGCCGGCGCAATGGGCAAACCGGTTTGGATCTTGCTGCCGCACCTGGCGGATTGGCGCTGGATGGAGGCGTCGGAGCGAACGCCGTGGTACCCGACGGCGCGGCTGTTCCGGCAGAAGGTGGCAGGCGACTGGGCGGAAGTGGTGGGGAGGGTGACTGGAGAGCTGCGCGTGGAGCTGTGAGTTCGGTTGGGGTTAACGGCGTTTACATCGTCAGTTGGTTGCTTCGTGGCTTGAGAAACCGAGAAACTCAAAAATGTGGTCGGGATGGACCGGTTTGGCAAGCAGGGGAACGGTTTGCCTGGGCTCTTTCGTTTCGTTCAGTAAATCAGCGGCGTCTGGATTTCCCGATATGAGAAGGACCTTGCACGAGGGCAGCACTTGCCCGAGATATGCGGACAAAGCCACTCCATCCAGTTTGCCCATGATCACGTCAGCAATGACCGCATCGGGCTTCCATGCGAGGGCAACGTCGGCTGCATCCTCGCCGCTGTAGACGGCGCGTGTCTCAAATCCCCTTCCACGGACAATCAGGGCTAATGTGTCGGCGACAAGGTGGTCGTCATCGACAACAAGAACTCGAACGGGGGTGTGTTCGTCAGTCACAAGCAGGATTTTTGGGGAGAACGGAACCCACGAGCTTAGATGCCCAGGACAGCTTTCTGGATGTATGACGGCGGGCCAGCGGCGCCAATCTTCTAATCTTTGCCGCACGTCCTTTTGACCTTTGATCTAATATCTGCAGGCAGCCTGGGGTTCGGAATATGTGACCGTAAACGGTGTGCGTTCCGGGAGGATCTGATGCAAAAACGAAAAGTCACGATGATCGCGTTTGCCGGCCTGGTGCTGGTTGCGAATCCGTGCGCGACACCGACGGCACGGGCGCAGAATCCCTACGCGGCGATGGCGCCTGTGGATCAGTATTTGATGGCTGATGCGAGTGCGGAGATTGCGCTGGCTCGCACCGGCGCACCGGCATCGATTTCGGATGGCGCCGAAGTGATGGTGCTGGGACGGGACGGATACACGACCGGGGCAAAAGGCACGAATGGCTTTCTGTGTATCGTGGAGCGGGGGTGGGGCGCAGCGACGAGCGATCCGGAGTTCTGGAATCCCAAGGTTCGCGCGCCCATTTGCTTTAATCCGGCGGCGGCGACGAGCCTTGTGCCCGTATACCTGATGAAGACGAAGCTGGTGCTCGAAGGAAAGTCGAAGGCGGAAATTCTTAAGGCGATTTCATCTGCACTGGACACGAAGGAGCTGCCGGCGCTCGAGCCGGGTGCGATGTGCTACATGATGTCGAGGCAACAGTATCTAAACGACGAGGGCAAGAGCTGGCATCCTCACCTGATGATGTTCGTTTCGGGTGACGTGGCGAAGAGCTGGGGAGCCGATTTGCCGGGCTCGCCGGTGATTTCGGCGAACGACCCGGAAGAACGGGAAACGATTCTCATGGTCTGGGTTGCGAAGTGGTCGGATGGGACGCCCGGCCCGGCGATGGAGATGCATTGAGAGCGTGAAGAGGCAGTGAGGGCGGCGCCGCCGGCTGAAGTTTTCGCCGCCCAAAGAATTTGCTTGCCAAGATTCGCGGGTTGTGCGATAACTACGTCATGCGTAGTACGCGCGACGTAGTAGATACGAGCGACGAAATGGATCCCGGGTATTATTCCGATCCGCCGCTGCTGGTGCTGGCGAGCCTGGCAAGCGGGCCGAAGCACGGGCACGCGATGATTGAGGACATTGAGCGGCTGTGCGGAACGCGCCTGGGGCCGGGGGCGCTGTACGGTGCGATCGCGCGCCTGGAGCAGCAGGGGTGGATCAAGCCGCTGCCGGCCGAAGAGCGACGCCACCCTTACAGGATCACTCCGGATGGGCTAAGAGTGCTGCGCGCGAAGCTGACAAAGCTGAATGAGTTTTCAAAGGCAGGGCTGAAGAGGCTGGAGGCGCGATGAATCGCAGGGTCGCGCGGCTGTTGACTCACATGTATCCGCGCCGCTGGAGAGAACGATATGGCGAGGAGTTCGAGGATTTTCTGCTGGAAGGCCGTGCGGACCTGAAGACGTGGATGGACGTGATGAGGGGCGCGGTGGGCGAACATATTCACCCAACACAAGGAGGCGCGATGAACGAGTACCGGACAACTTTTGGAACGGTGGTGAGGCAGCCGAGTGCGCTGGTTCCGATGGCAATGGCGCTGACGGCGCTGGCCGTAGTGCTGATCCACATTGCGGTGTACGGAGTGGCGCGCGAGGCGGATGAGGGAGCGACAGCGCACATCTGGCAATTGCTGATGGTGGCGCAGCTGCCGGCGTTGCTCGTGTTTGGGATTCGGTGGCTGCCAAAAGCGCCGATGCAGGCAATGGGCGTGCTGGGGCTGCTGGTTGTGGCGATCCTGGCTGCGATGGCGCCGGTGTTTATCTTTCACTTGTGACTTCAGGTGGGTTCGGTGCGCGGCGTATCGGACGGCTCAGATTTCTCTCACGCGGTTGGAAGAGGGTAGGAACTCAAGCCGGTTGAGGAAATCATTCATTCCCTGGCATCAGAGTTTCCTTACCGCCGAGGTATCTCATGTCTTCCCCTTCTCCCGAACCGACAGAGATTCGTTCGCCTGCCGAGAATTGTGCCCGAATCAAGAAGTTGGGCTACATCGTGGGCAAGCACGTCGATCTATATGGCGAACACGTAGAGCTGGTTTCAGATCCATTTGAAGAGGGCGGCTGCGTAGCGGTCCGCGCCATCAGCGGAAATGATCCAACCGAACGAACAATCGACCTCCCCGTGTCCCTTCTATCGGGTTGGGAAGACCTGTTTGATGAACCAGCAGACCCCACTGCCTCTGAGCTCCCGGCAGAGGCTCCGCCTCTCGAGCCCGTGGGATAGTGACGGTGTAACTCCCATCCGCGCAGACCCTAATGCCTTATTAAGGCAGCAAGCACTCCGTTGAATGAATCCTGCCACGCATGGGCGATCATTCCAGGGCGGACGCTTCCGCGCCAATAGGCCAGAATCCCGAACATGGCTCCGTACAGGGCGATCAGAATCGTCATCCGAAAACCCTGGTACGCATGAGCCCCACCGAATGCCGCGGCAGAAAGAAGAATGCCGGCGGGAGCGCTCTTCGTGAGGGCCGTGAACTGCCGTTGTAGATAGCCGCGAAAGATTGTCTCCTCGCAAATACCGGCGCTAACGGAGAGCGCTATCCAAAGGGCCAGCTCGATACCACGCTCGGGGAGCATAGACACATTGCGACTTAACGCAGCGGGACGCAGGAGCTGACCAAGTACCCAAAGCAGCATCCAGGTAACGATCCAGAACCCAGCGGCAATTCCAATGTCCCACAGCACCTGGCGAAGGGAGCGCCAATGATCTCCGAGAACGATGAGGATAGACGCGCCACTGCGCCACACGCCCGCAACGACCAGAGCGAACAAAAGCCATTCAAAGAGGAGAGTGACCAGGTAATGGTGCACGCGGTTCGCACTAGCCGCTACGCTCGATTGATCCGCGGAAATCCTATGCCAGAACGCCCAGCCGCCCAAAGCGGCGAGCACCAGAATCGTATGGATTGGGCCAGCGACTCGGCTATATCGGTCTGACGCAGACCGACCCAAAGCAGAATTCTCCATGACGACCAATCTAGCCCTGCATGTCACCTTCGCGCCTGTAAATACCAGTAGGACGCTGAGCAAAGCTCTTATCCGCTACCGTAAGGAACATATTTTCATGGAGATAGAGAAGCCCCGGGGACGCGGAAGAAATCCCTTGACTTCTATTACTCTATTTTGTAGAGTACTCTTCACATCGACGGACGAGGCAGTCGGACCGGTGAACAAGAAAGCAGTGGACAGAGAGGAACAATGACGGCGAGTACGCAAAAAGCAGAGACGAGCACGGCGCTGGAAGTCGACGCGCTGGTGAAGCGGTTCGGCGATTTGACGGCAGTGGACAAGGTGAGCCTGAAAGTACGCGCGGGTGAGTGCCTGGGATTGCTGGGGCCGAATGGTGCGGGAAAGAGCACGCTGATCCGGGCGATGGTGGGGCGCGTGATCCAGGACTCGGGCCGAGTGATGGTGATGGGGCAGGCGGCGGGGTCCACAGAGGCAAGAATGGCGCTGGGGTGGGTTCCGCAGGAGCTGTCGATTTACCCACGCATCAGCTGCCGGGAGAATCTGGGATCGTTTGGACGGTACTACGGGCTGAAAGGCCAGACGCTGAAGGAAGCGATTGCATGGTGCCTGCACTGGGCGGCGCTGGAGGAAAAGCAGAACGATGTGGCGCGCACATTGTCTGGCGGGATGAAGCGGCGGCTGAACATGGCCGCAGGGATGATTCATCGGCCAAAAGTTGTTTTGTTCGACGAGCCAACGGTGGGCGTCGATCCGCAGTCACGCAACCGGATCTTCGAGATGATCGAGGCGTTGCGCGACGCGGGGACGGCAATTGTGTACACAACGCACTACATGGAAGAAGCGGAGCGGTTGTGCGATCGGATCGCGATTATTGATCACGGGCGGATTATCGCCGAGGGCACGAAGGAAGAGCTGGTGGAGAAAACGTTTGGGAGATCCAGCCAGGTGCTGGCGCGGTTTGCGGGCGGCAAGGATGAAATCGAAGCGTGGGCCAAGCGCCACGGCGGACGAGTAACTGAGGAGACAGTGGAGTTCACGATCGAGCAGGCGTTGGAGATTGCTCCGCTGCTGGATGATGCGACGAAGGCGGAGCTGGAGTTGGTGGATTTGTCGCTACGGCGGCCAAATCTGGAGTCAGTTTTTCTGCACCTGACAGGAAGGGAGTTACGAGATTGATTTTCCAAGTTGCAAGGACGGCATTGATTGCGCTCAAGCGAGATCGCGGGGCGCTGGTATTGAGCTTCGTGTTGCCTCTGACGTTTTTCTCGATTTTCGCGGTGATTTTCGGGAGGCCTGGCGGGGGGACACCGACGGTGAAGCTGATCGTGGTGGACCAGGACCAAAGCCGGTCGTCTCAGGCCCTGGTGAAGGGGTTGGAACTTGAGTCGTCGCTGGTGGTGATGACGAGGCCGGGAACGGGGAAGAAGAACGCGCCGCCTCCGGCGGACTACACGGAGGCGACCGCGGAGACCGCGGTGAAGGCGGGCGACGCGCCGGTGGCACTGATTATTCCTGCGGGATTTGGGCAGCATCCTATTGCGTTTGGGCCTGGCACCGAGGGAAGCACGCTGCAGCTGCTAAACGACCAGAGCGACACGATCGCTCCGCAGATTGTGGTAGGTCTGCTGCAGAAAGTGGCGATGACATCGATGCCCTCGGCGTTGGCAGGCGAGGGGATGAAGTACGCGGAAGAATACGTGGGCGAGTTTACGCCGGCGCAGAAGGCAAAGATGGACGAGGATCTGGACGCGCTGCGAAAAGAAGAGGCGAGCGGAAAGATTGGGACGGGGAGCGGCAGTTCCGGGAGCGGATCAGATTCAGCGGGCGCGGGGATTGTGCAAGTAAAGGAACGCGCGGTGGTGGGCGAGAACAAAAAGAGTCCGATGATTTCGTTTTACGCGGCGGCGATCGGGGTGATGTTTCTGATGTTCACCGCGAGCGGATCGGCGGGAGCGCTGCTCGACGAAGCGGAGAGCGGGACGCTGGAGCGGGTGCTGAGCACGCGGGTAACGATGACCAAGCTGCTGGCGGGAAAGCTGGTGTTCAATACGGGGTTGGCGTTTGTGCAACTGGTGGCGATGTTCCTTTGGGGATGGGCGGTGTACAAGCTGGACCTCTTCAGCCATCTGCCGGGTTTCGCGGTGATGGGACTGTGCACGGCGTTTGCGGTAGCAGCGTTTGGGATGCTGTTGGCGAGCGCGTGCCAGACGAGGGCGCAACTGGGCGCGCTGTCGACGCTGGTGATTCTGGTTATGTCGTCGATAGGCGGGAGTATGTTTCCGCGGTTCCTGATGCCGGAGGCGATGCAGAAAGCGGGACTGCTGACGATCAACGCGTGGGCGATTGATGGATTCACCAAGGTGTTCTGGCGGGATCTGCCGGTGACGGCGCTGTGGCCGCAGGTGGGAGTGCTGATGGGGATCGGTGTGGTGTTTTTTCTGGTGGCGCGAAGAGTGGCACGGCGGTGGGAGCACGCGTGAGAAAAACAGTGACCAGGGATTAGGGAGCAGAAAGACAGCGGAGTTAGCGGAAGAAGTAATAACGGGTGGAGATTTGTGCTATCCCACGTCCCCAAAGCGGAACGTGGGGCACCCGGCACCCAGCTGGGGCAGCGGGCAAGACAAAAGGAAAGGGACGAGAGGTGAGCGATGGAGACCAAGGCGAAAGACACGGAGCTGACGGAGCGGTTGGCACTGATTGAAAACATGATCGCCGAAGGGCGGCGGAGCACCACGAAATGGGCGTGGACGATTGTGCTGTGGGGCGTGGCATTTTATGTGGCCATCGCGTGGTCTTCAGGGATGTTTGGCGGACCCATCTGGGGGCAGCACTACATGGCATGGCCGGTGACCATGACTGCCACGTGGCTGTTGAGCTGGGGCCTGTCTGCGCGGATGCGGAAAAGCGCGAAGGCGCCGATGACGACGGTGGGGCGGGCAATCATATCGATCTGGGCGGCCATGGGAATCTCGATGTTCGCACTGCTGCTGCCGCTGGGGTTGAGCGGCAGGGCTGACCAGCAGGTGTGCGTGGCAGTAGTAGCGACGCTGCTGGGAACTGCCAATGCGGCCTCGGGAATCCTGATCAAGTGGAAGGCGCAGTTAGCGTGTGCGGTGGTGTGGTGGTTGGCATCAACGGCCTCTCTGTTTGGCACCGTAACGCAAAGCACAATTGCGTTTCTCGCGGCGATTTTCTTCTGCCAGATTGTGTTCGGAATCTACGCGATGATGTGCGAGTCGCGCGCGCGGCGCCAGGGGGCGGCAAATGCCTGAGTTGCCGGAGCTGAATCCTGTCATTCACGGGAAGCTGCGGCTGGCTTTGCTCTCGCTTTTGATGGGGGTGGAAGAGGCGGAGTTTACCTGGCTGCGGGAGAAGACAGGCTCGACGGACGGGAACCTGGGCGCGCAGTTGATGAAGCTGGAAGAGGCGGGATACGTTGCGGCGGAAAAGCGGTTTGTGCTGAGGAAACCGCAGACGCTCTATCGCATGACAGAAACCGGACGCTCGGCACTGATGGAGTATGTATCGGCACTGAAGGAGCTGTTGGGCTCGGCAATTTGAGGGTCGGGCCTCGTGCAAGGACCGGAGGATGGAGTGAGTGAGACAGGCGGAATTCTCGGTCCGCGGGGCGGCCCGGATTTGCTGGTTCGCATGCGCGGCAGAGCGGTTGGCGCCATGGTCTGCGCGGGGTTCGGCGCTTACGCACTGTATTGGTGGGTTCAGGATGCGATCCAGGGCGAATGGATACCGTGGTTCGCGGCGATCGTCGCGATCACGGTAATTCTTGTTGTCTGGTCGATTGCGAATCTCGTCGCCCTGCGCCATGAGCCACGAATCGCTTTGGACAAGAGCCAGATCAGGTTTTACAGAGTTGGATACGCGCTGATCGTCGCAGTTGAGGGCGCCGCGATTTCAGTTGGAGGGCCGATCCTGGGCCACTTCCATCGGCCAGAACTATTTGGACAATGGATCGGCGTGGTGGTTGGGATCCACTTTTTTCCGCTGGGCAAGCTCTTCAAAATCCCTCTTTACTACGGGACGGGCGCGGCGATTTCGCTGGCTGCTTTTGGTTCGCTGTTGATTTCTTCAAGCTCACTTAGCTCCGCTCTATGCGCGGGCGGAACGGGCATGGCTCTTTGGATCACGGCGGTCGTGATTCTCAGCAAGAATCTGGAGAGTCTGCCGGCGAAGACCGCGGTTGCCGTTTCGCTTGGCGAATGACAGCGATCGCTTGACGACTTGCGGTCAGAGGGCGGGAGCGGCGGGGGATTCGAGCGAGGTGCGCACGCGCTGCATGACGGAGAAGTAGTAGGCGAGATTGTGAATGGAGTTCAGAGTTGCTGAGAGCGGCTCGCCGGCCTGGACGAGATGACGCAAATATGCGCGGCTGTAGCGGCGGCAAACCGGGCATTGGCAGGCGGGGTCGGGCGGGGACTGGTCTTCAGCAAATTGCTTGTTCTTGATGTTGAGGCGGCCTTCGCTGGTGAAGAGCAGTGCGTGGCGGGCGGCGCGCGTAGGGAGAACGCAATCCATCATGTCGACGCCGATGCGGGCGTATTGCTCGATTTCGTCGGGGTA